>CAMATV010000146.1 GCA_945861235.1 Opitutus sp. GAS368 | reverse complement strand
AAGTAGAGGCCTTCCTTACCGGTGATTTTGCCGACGGCGCCGCCGGGGGCGAGGTTGCCGTGGAGGACGCGGAGGTGGGTATCGGCCTTGATCGGTTTGTCCCAAGGGCGGATAACGTCCTGCTGGTCGGGGTAGGACGGGTAGGGCTGCACATCCTTGAGGGATTCGGCGATGGTCTCGCCGGTGACGGTGAGGCACTCGCCGTGGAGCAGTCCGCGGTCGAGGAGAATTTTCATCATCGGGCGGATGCCGCCGATGCGGATGAGGTGGGCCATGCCGTATTTGCCGAATGGTTTCACGTCGGCGAGGAGGGGGACGCGGTCGCCGATGGTCTTAAAGTCTTCGAGGGTGAGCGGGACCTCGGCGGAGTGGGCGATGGCGAGGAGGTGGAGAATGAGATTGGTCGAGCCGCCGAGCGCGAGGCAGACGGTGATGGAATTTTCGAAGGCTTTACGCGTGAGAATATCGCGGGGCTTGATGCCTTTTTTCAGCATACCCATGACGGCGGCGCCGGCGCGCTCGCAGTCGTCGCGTTTTTCTTTGCCGACGGCGAGTTGGGCGCTGCTGTTGGGCAGGCTCATGCCGAGGGCCTCGATGGCGGTGGCCATGGTGTTGGCGGTATACATGCCGCCGCAGGAGCCGGGGCCGGGGATGGCGGTGGCCTCGACGTCGCGGAGGCCGGCGTCGGTGAGCTCGCCCTTGGCGTGTTTGCCGACGGCCTCGAAGACGGAGACGATGTCGAGGGGCTTTTGTTTGTCGCAGTCGGCGGCGGCGAAACCGGGGAGAATGCTGCCGCCGTAGATGAAGACGGCGGGGCGGTTGAGGCGGGCGATGGCCATCATGCAACCGGGCATGTTTTTGTCGCAGCCCCCGATGGCGACGAGGCCGTCAAAACCTTCGGCGGCGACGGCGGTCTCGATGGAGTCGGCGATGACGTCGCGGGAGACGAGGGAGTAACGCATACCCTGCGTGCCCATGCTGATGCCGTCGGTGACGGTGATCGTATTGAAATAAACGGCCTTGCCGCCGGCGGCGTTGATGCCCTTTTGCGCGTGCTCGCTGAGTTCGCCGAGGTGAACGTTGCAAGGCGTCATGTTGCTGGCGGACGAGGCGACGGCGATCTGGGGTTTTTTGAAATCTTCGTCGGTGAAGCCGACGGCGCGCAGCATGGAGCGGGCGGGGGCGCGGTCATGGCCGTCGACGACGACGGCGGAGTGCGGGCGAAGGGAGTGGGCGGTTTGGCACATGGGAGCGGAAAGTTGAGTGTTGAGGGATGAGCGTTGAGAGGTGGGGGCGGAGAGCTGGAGCTGAGCGTTGAGCGTTGAGAGCTGAGAGTTAGGAGGCGAGGGGGCAAGGACGTTTCGGGGGATGCGTCCTGGGGATAGGGCGCAGGGGGTGAGTGGAGGGGGCGGGTTTCCCTGCGGGCGCTGGGGAAAGCGCCCCTCCGTTTGGAGGCGGAGGCGATTCGTTTTCGTGGTTGCGTGGGGGAATGCGCGCCGCATTCACTCGTGGGACTTTACCTGCATGGCGTTCAATCTGAAAAAAGTGCTGAAGGCATTGCTGCTTTCGACCAACCAACCGCTGTCGATCAAGGACGTGCAGGCGGCTTTTACGCGCTTTCACGACCAAGCGACGGCACTGCCGATGGCGCCAGCGGCGGGCGAGGCCCCGGCGGCAGCGGCGGACGCCAGCGCGACGTCGGGTGATCGTCCGGAAGCCGGTGCGGATGGGGTGGCGGGAATTTCAGGCGCTCCCCTGACGGAGGTCCTCGAGGTGGCGGTCGAGGCATCAGTTGAAAAAGATCCGGAGCTTTACTCGGAGGTACCGTCGTTGGTGACGGCGACACAAATTCGCGAAGCGATGGATCAGATTTCGGCGGAATTGCGAGCGGCGGACGAAGGTCTGGTGTTGGTTGAAGGTAGCTCCGGTTACCGGTTGATGACGCATCCGCGTTTTGGGCGTTGGCTGAGGATTTTGCGCCAGGAGCCCCCGCCGGTGAAATTGAGCCAGTCGGCCATCGAGACCTTGGCGGTGGTGGCGTATCGGCAACCGGTGACGCGGAGTGAAATCGAGAATATTCGCGGCGTGTCGGCAGAAGCGGGTATTAACAAGCTCCTCGAACGTGAGCTGGTCTATATCACGGGGCGGGCGGATACGCCGGGCCGGCCGCTTCAATACGGGACGACGGATCAGTTTCTCGAGTTCATCGGCATCAAGGCGCTGGATGAAATGCCGGCCTCGGACGTGCTGTCGTCGCGGCAGATTGATGAGTGGCTCAAGAATTCTTCCTCGGCCCACAAGCCGACGGATACGGATATGGGCCTATCGGACGAGGAGTTGCCGTTGGAGGGGCCGGGTGCGGTGAGGCTGGTCGAGACTGCGCCAGAAGTCGTCGCGGAGGTCGCGGCTGAAACCGCACCAGCGGTGATTGAAGAAGCCCCGGTGTCCGCGGCGATCGCAGACGCTGGGTCGGGTCCCGCGATTGCACCGAAAACGCCGGAGCAAAGCTGACATGAGCCTCGAACCCATTCGCACGAAGATCGACACGATCGACCTTCAGTTGGTTGAGCTGATCAACGAACGCCTCGGACTCGCGGCTGAGATCGGCAAGGTAAAGCGCAGCCAAGGCGGGCAGATCTACGTCGCGGAGCGGGAGGACGCGGTGATGCGGAAGGTGACCGGGCGCAACCAAGGTCCGATCAAGAATGAGGCCTTGCGGGCGATTTACCGGGAAATCATGTCGGCGGCCATTGCGTTGGAGAAGCCGCTGGTGATCGCGTATCTCGGGCCCGAGGCGAGCAACACGCACGCGGCGGCGATGAAAAAATTTGGGGCGAGTGTGGATTACCACGCGATGGCGACGGTGAGCGATATTTTCACGGCGGTCGAAAAAGGAGAGACAGATTATGCGGTGATCCCGATCGAGAATTCCACCGAAGGCTCGGTGCGGGAGGCGCTGGACAGTTTTGTCGAGAGCGATCTGAAGATTGTCGCCCAGCTGTATCTAGAAATCAACCACGCGCTGATTTCGAATTCGCCGCTCGAGGCGATCACGCGGGTTTACTCGAAGGATCAGGCGCTGGCGCAGTGCCGGCATTGGCTGCAGCGCCATCTGCCCCACGCGCAGTTGATCGATGCGCCGAGCACGTCGCGGGCGGTGCAGATCGCCAAGGGCGAGCCGGGCACGGCGGCGGTGGCGAGCGAACTGGCGGGGGAATTCCACGGGGTGCCGATCGTGGAGCGCAACATTCAGGACAAGGCGGACAACACGACCCGTTTTTTTGTGATCGGACGGAAACCCTCCGGGGCGGTCGGTGGCGGCAAGGATCTCACGAGCCTGCTGGTTTCACTCGGGGATGAGGCCGCGTCTCATTCCGGAGCGCTGCTGAAGATGCTCAATCCGCTGGCGAGCCGGGGGATCAACCTGTCCAAGATTGAGTCACGCCCGAGCAAGAAGCGCCCGTGGGATTATTATTTCTTTCTGGATGTGACCGGTCACTACGAGGACGTGGCGATGCAGGAAGCGTTGGCCGAGCTGAAGAAATTTTGCCCGTTGGTCAAATGGTTGGGTAGTTATCCGGCGGTGAGCTGAGGTCGGCGCGTGGAAGGCGCCGCGCGCTACGCTCTCACAATCCGGAACGAGTCGCGAGCAGGCTCGCGTCGACAAAATCGCTCGTAGTTGCCGTGAATGCCCGCGGGATAGTTTACTTTCGCAGCGCGTAGTAGAGCCCGGTGACCACGACGGCGACGCCCGCCAGCGCGCAGAAAAAGTAGAGCAGGCACCCTCGGCTCACGTTCGTTTTCAGGGAGTCCGGTTGGACGCGGTATTGGTCGAGGATGGCGTCGGCGGAAGCGATGACTTGCGGGCTCTCGTCACTGTGAGGAGTGCAGGCAGCGGCGGCATGGCGCGCGATGGCGGCGGCTTGGCTCGCGACAAAATTGGATGGAGGCGGGGTGGGCCGGGACAAATCGGGTGCTTGGATCGGAGCAGGCGGCGACGCGGGAGCGTCGCCGGAGACCGTGACGATCTCGCGGTCGAGCCACGCGAGTTGCTCTTGGACGAGCTGGCGCTGACGGAGGAGTTCCTGCAGACGGTCGGACATAGGGGTGCGGAACGGTCGCGTGCGCCGCGGGCGGTTAGCAACCCACAAAAAAGCGCCGGACTTGCGTCCGGCGCGGAAATGTTCGGGTGAACGGGACGTCGGCAAGCGACGGCCCTGCACTCAGCTGAAGCGGCGGCCTCAGGCGGTGACGACGGCGACCCGGCGGTGGGGTTTGTCGTATTTCACGGTGCCATCCTTGAGCGCAAAAAGCGTCCAATCGCGGCCGATGCCAACGTTCTTGCCCGCGTGGAGCTTGCTGCCCCGCTGGCGCATGATAATGGTGCCCGCGAGGACGGACTCACCGCCGAAGCGCTTAATGCCGAGCCGCTTGGAATGGCTCGAACGACCGTTGCTGGAAGAACTCTGACCTGTTTTGTGCGCCATGGTGGGTGGTCCTGGTTAGGCTTTGATGGATTCGATCTTGATGACGGAAAGTTCTTGGCGATGGCCGCGTTTGCGCTCCATGCCCTTGCGCTTCTTTTTCTTAAACACGATGACTTTATCGCCGCGTTTGTTTTCGAGAATCTTGGCGGAGACGGAGGCACCAGCGATGCGCGGGGTGCCGACCTTGTAACCTTCGCCTTCGCCAGCGGCTAGCACGTCAGTAATTTCTACAGTCGAGCCTTTTTCGGTGCCGGGATAGCGGTTGACGATAAGGATGTCGCCCTCAGTAACAGTGAACTGCTGTCCTTGGGTTTTGATAGTGGCTTTCATAAATAAAACCGCACAAAAAGCGTTTTTAGAGAGGCGAACGCAAGGATTATTTACGGCAACGGGAAAATTCGCGGGCGTTAGCCGATTGGTTCGGGAAATTCGGCGACACCGGCGTGGGCGGCATTGGCGGCGGCGGCGGGCAGAGCAGCGACGACGGACTCGCGCCAACTCAATCCGCGATGGAACCGGGCGTGCAGGACACCCGCGAGCATGACGTCACCGCAGCCGGTAGGGGAGACCTGGCGAACGTTGGGTGTCGGAATTGTCTCGGGGGCGTGGTGATCGGCGCTAAACCAGATCGGCGCGGCACCGTCCGAAACCACCCAGCGCAGGGCCTGAAAGCGGTCGCGGGCAAGTTGGAGTAGTTCGCCGCCAGAGAGTTTCTGCTCGGCCGGGGGAAACAGGGAGACGAATTCGGTGCGGTTGAGGCGGATGAAGGAGACGCTTTGGTTGGCGAACCAGGCGAGAGCGGAGCCATAGGTGTCCACGATCAGCGGGCCGCGCTCTGGCCAACGGTGCAGGACGTCGCGCAACGGTTCGAACGCAGCGGAATCCCACCCGGGCAGGCTGCCGCAGACGGCGAGGACGGAACCGGCAGGTTGGGCTTGGAGGAACTCCGCGCAGGCGGCGACGGCGGCGGCATCGGGCGCGCGGTCCGGCCCGAGAAAAGTCGTCTCGGCGAAGCCGCCGCTGCGCACGATGGTGCCCGTGCGGGTGGGCGTGGAGGTCGCGAAGGCGTGAGGGACGATGCCGCGAGCGGTGAGCCAGGACTCGCACTCGGCGCCGGTGGCGCCGCCACTGAAACACAGGGCGGTGCAGGGAGCGCCGAGGCGTCGCAGCATTTTGGCTACGTTGATGCCCTTACCGCCTACTTGGAAGCTTTCGGAGGTGGCGCGCTGGGTCTGGCCGGGGGTCCACGTATCGAAGTTGAGCGTACGCTCGGCCAGCAGATTGCCGGTGAGAGTAAATATGTGGGGCGCGGCGGGGTTCGGTGGGATCATGGCAGGGTGGCGGGGGGCCTTTTCTCGGCTTTGAAGAAAATATAGTTGGTGAGGAAACTTAGCCCGAGGACGCCACTGAGCGTGCGGATATTGCGCATCGCGCCGAAGACCATGGTGAGCGAACTCGCCTGCGGTTCATGGACGCGGCGCAGTAGGAGGCAGCCGGCGAGCGCGAGGACCGGTTGCAGCAGGAAGCAAGCGTGGTAGACGGCGAGCGGATCGCTCCAGCGGACCAGCGCGTGGGTGAGCATCCAGCCCCCGGTGATCGGGGCGATGGCGGCGACGAGGGACGTGATGGCAAGGTGAATACCAATCGCGAGGTTTTTGGCTTCGACGGGTATGAGGCGCAACAAAATGATAAATTGGCCGAGGATGAAACCGGCGCTCGTGACGCCGCCCCAGACCCACATGGCGTAGAGGAGCCCGCGGTTGTCCGGCGTGAGGAAACACCACGTGAGATTTTGCGCCTGCCAGAGGATCAAGGAGAGGATCATCACCGGTTTGTTACCGTATCGGTCGAGGAGTTTGCCCCACGCGGGCAACGAGAGTGCGCCGCCGAGCTGCGCGAGGGTGGCGAGGAGGCCGACATCGAAGGCGGAAAAATCAAGCTCCTCGAACATGAACACATGGTAGAACGGACCGAAGCAGTTGGCTGCAAAGGACCAGGCGGCGCCGAACGCAATGAAGAGCAAAAAAGCGCGGGATCCGGCGACGACCCGGAGTTGGTCAGGCAAGGGCAGAGCAACCGTGACGGCCTGTTGGCGAGCGAGGGTGGGGCTTTGCCACTGCCAGCGAAGCGAAAAAGCGCGCATGAGGACGGCGGCGGCGATGATGACCTGGAAAACGGGAATCGCGTAGTTCCATTGGGCGAGGGCCCAGCCGGCAAGGAGGAGAAACGTGAGTGTCGAGATCTGGAGCGTGCCGTTGCGGCGTCCGAAATATTTGCCGCGCAGGCGGGCTGGCACCCACTCCTGAATCCACGCGTTCCACGAGACTCCGGCGATGGCGGCAAAGCAGCTGGAGAGGAGGAACCAGACGATGAAACACTGGCCGGCGACGGCGGGATTATCGCGGGGGACGAAGGGGAGGAGGATGCCGGCGGCGGCCCAGGTGATGAGGTGGAGAGTGGCGGCGAGGACGGAGATGGTCTTGGGGGGCTTCCAGCGGGCGAGAAACGGGGCGGCAAAAATTTGCAGGAAGTTGCCGAAAAACGGGAGCGAGCAGATCAGGCCGATGGTGGTTTTCGGGAGCGGGTAGGCCTTGGCCACGAGGGCCGTCATGAAAACATTGACCGGCAGCGACATCGTTACAAGGGGCATGGCCATAATGCCCTCGGCCGTGCATAGGCGGAGGGAACGAAGCAGATCGGCCTTATGTTGGACGGCGGCGGCGCGCGCGGTGGTTGCTTTCACGATACGTTTGGGCCGAAGCAAACAGGGATGGGGCGGATAATTAAAGCGAAAGAATTGCGGGCGAAGAGCCTGACCGTGGGACCGCGCGTCGGGGGCGACGATGCGGGGCCGGTGTAGGCGGCGAAGCCGTGGCGCTTTATTTTCGAACCGTGAACAGGGGACGAAGCGCGGCTTGAACGTCGGCGAGCGAAATCTCGGCGAGCCTGGGCCCGCGACGAATCACGGTAACGTGCGGCGCCGGAGGTGCCCACAGGGCGGGATCGGTGGGACCGAAGAGGAGGACACTGGGGACACCGCACGCCGCCGCGAGGTGGCTGATGCCGGAGTCGTGGTCGAGGAAGCGGCGGCACTGGGTGAGGCGCGCGACGAGTTTGGCGAGCGGGAGTTGGTGTGCAGACGTGCCGAAGGGGGCGAGGGCCGTGGCGGCGGGGCCGTCGGCTTCGCCGGTGATGATGAGGAGTTCGGCGTGGTGGTCAGCGTGGAGCCAGCGGCAGAGTTCGATCCAGCGCGAGAGCGGCCAGTTTTTTTGCGGAGAGCCGCTACC
>CAMATV010000145.1 GCA_945861235.1 Opitutus sp. GAS368 | reverse complement strand
ATGTTGGGGTCGCGGATTCGCGATACTAGGCTGTCGCGTAATATTTCCCAAGCCCACGTCGCTTCTGTCGTTGGTGTCAGTCTGCCGACTTACCGGAAAATTGAGTTCGGCGCCGGCACGATCGAATTCCGGCACGTTGTCCGCACGCTCGCTTTCCTCGGCTACGCTGAGGCGATTGCTGGCCTCGTTCCACCCGTGGACCCCGCAATGACGATGAAGCAGCTCCTCGCGTTGCCAGAGCGCAAGCGCGCGTCTACCTCGAAGCACAAGGCCTGACATGCCGGCGAAACTTGAAATTCGCTGGTGGAACGGAAGGGTCGTCGGCCACCTCGTAAACCGCGGATCAAATTTTTTCGCCTACGATCCTGCGTGGCTGGAACTCGGCCACAATCTCTCCCCGCTCAAACTCCCGTTCACCGCGGCGGTCTACAACGCTGGCAAAGAGGAAGACGGGCTGCCCGGTCTCCTCGCCGATTGCCTGCCTGACGCTTGGGGCCGCAAGGTGGCGGAACTGCATTTCGCTGCACAAAAACTTGGCCCGATCACGTCAGTAAACCTGCTCGCCTGGCGCGACTCAAGAGGCCTCGGCGCGCTGCAGATCCATCCGGCACGAGGTGATCACGGCCTGCCGCCGGCGAAGGTGGCGGCGATCACGGCAGCGGCACTTGCCCGCGGTGCGACCGCGATCCAACGCGGAGCGCCCGGAATCGTCATGCCGCAACTTTTGGCGGGCGCATCGGCGGGCGGAGCATATCCCAAGACTCTGGTGCTCGCTTATGACGACGGGACCATCGCAATCGGATCGCCCGACGGAATGGGCATGCCGGCTCTGCTCAAGTTCGATCTGTCAACGCGCGGAGGACTGGCAGCATGCGAACACGCCTACGCACTGATGTCTAAGGCCGCCGGCATTCGTACCGTTTCAACGCAAACTATTGCGGAGAGCCCGAAAAAAAAGCGGCTTCATTTGCTCGTTCAACGTTTCGACGTTCCGGCTGGCGACGTAACCCGCCGAATTCATTTTCACTCGCTTGCCCGTCTGATGCACTACGACCACCAGCGCACGGGACGCTTGCTCGATTACCTCGACCTGTTTCGCGCGGCCCTGCAACTCGCGGTGCCCTTGACCGAACTTCGGGAAATCGCGCGCCGAATGGTGTTCAACGTTCTCGCCGCCAATCCTGACGATCATGGTCGTAACCATGCGTTTCAATATGATGAGGAGCGGCGGACCTGGTCGTTGACGCCAGCTTTCGACGTCACTTTCCACTCTGGTATGCTCGACCGAGGTCTGCGCGTTAACGGAGAAGTGTGGCCCCGGCTCGGCGTGCTCGAGGCGATGTGTCGCGAGGTGGGAATCACAAAAACCGAGTTCGCCGCGCTCGTGGACGCGGTGCAGGCGGCCATAGGCCGCTGGGGTAATTTCGCCAAGCAGGCCGGCGTGCCTAAAGAGATCTCCGCCGAGGCGCGATCGTGGCATCGCCGGATTCGCGAGCGCGTGTGTGGTCACTGACGGGCGAGTGATGATGCAGGCGGCAGCTCGTTGCTGCTCGATCTC
Source organism: Opitutus sp. GAS368 (assembly GCA_945861235.1). Classification (GTDB taxonomy): domain Bacteria; phylum Verrucomicrobiota; class Verrucomicrobiia; order Opitutales; family Opitutaceae; genus GAS368. The sequence continues at coordinate 6,216 of CAMATV010000145.1, read as the reverse complement.
GGCGGGATCCGCTTTCGCGTAGGTGAGGACGGAGCGCACTCACGCGGGTGGCCACCGGAAATGCCGGGCCGTCTTCGCGATGTTTTTAGTGGGGCGGTTTGCGTCCACGACCTCCCAAACGGCGACACGATGAGCGAGAACATAGGTCACACCCGAGGGGAGGCTGACGGCGGCGCGGCTGCCGGCGGCATTCGCCTGGTGATGTCGAGGACATTAAGTTTCTCCTCGGGAAACTGCGGCTGCGTTCGATCAAGGAAGTCGATGCCATCGTCGGTGACTATTACGGCGACCGCCGGTTGGAGAATGGAAAACGTTGGCTCGTGGAGAAACTGATCGCGGAGGCGAACGCAAAAAAATGAAAACGAAGTTGGAAAATACCTGGCGGCGTCCGCAGTCGTTGGCGGAGGCCATGGAGCGGGCGGAGACGAGGGCGGACATCGGCGACAACCTCGAAGATTTTCTCGACCACGTGAATCTCCTGGTGAAACAGCGGGCCACGCGGCGAAAACTGGCGGGGGCGATTCGCCGCGAGCCGGCCTGCACGGGTGTGGCGGCGCAGGACGCCTATGTCGCGGCGGTGGCCGCGCATCTGGCGAACACGTGGCGGCTGCCTGCGCCGCGGTGGACGGACCAGCCGGGGCGCAGGCTCAAGCGGCCGTGGTTTGCGCTGCCGGATGCGTGGGCGCGGGCGTGGCTGCTCCGCGATTCGCCGGCGGCGTTTCGGGAGCGAAATCTCTTCACGGAAGCAAATCCGCTGCGGCGGGCGTGAGCTTTCGGCGGGCGCCGTGTTGGGGCCGACTGAAGATTGGCGCGACCCTAGCTATTTTTTCGGCGATCGATCGCGGGAGTTTTTCAGCAGGTGGAGGACACTACTTTCCCGGTTGTAAATCATGGCTGATGAAGGAATTGACGGCCTCAGGTGCGGCCTCGCCCGCGGCCACGCCGAATGCGACAGTTTCGTCGCCTACAATCCTAGCTGACCGAATCCGAGTTCGCTCACCTCTTCTCGACGATTCCGCCAGTTTCGGAGCCAGTGAAAGCCGCCCCGTTCGGCGGCGTCTTGGGACATTGCTGTGGGAAATTTCGTCAGGGGGCCGGCGCAAACCCGGACTTGCGGGCGACCTGTTTTGGGGCAGCCTCGTCGCCATGACCTGCGAAGAACTGCTCCAGCGCATCTGGATCGACCCCGGCCGTTGTAGTGGCCAGCCGTGCATTCGCGGGCATCGGATTTGGGTTTCGCTGATCCTTGATTTACTCGCGGCGGGCGAATCGGTGGAGACCATTTTGGAGGACTATCCCGGCATTTCGCGCGAGGACGTGCAGGCTTGTATCGCCTATGGTTCGGAGATGGCTCGCGAACGGTTTGTCGAAATTCCGCTCGAGCCGGCCGGCGCGTGAAACTCAAGCTGGACGAGAATCTGGGCGAGCGCGGCCGGCAGGTGCTCAGCGCCGCCGGCCATGATGTGTGCACGGTCGCCGTGCGAAAGTTGGAAGGTGCCACCGATGCGGAGTTGTTGCGTCGCTGCGCGGCGGAGCAACGCGCGCTGGTGACGCTGGACATGGATTTCGCCAATCCGTTGGTCTATCCCCCCGACCGCTACGCGGGGGTCGCTGTCCTACGCTTGCCGCGCAAGCCCACGCGCGCACATCTCGATCACGTCATCGCGACGTTGGCAGAGGCGCTTCGCCGGCAATCGCTGGAACGGGAGCTGTGGATCGTCGAAGCCGGACGCATCCGCATCCACCTGCAAGAGGACTGACCGAACTACGGCGCCGGAGGCTCCGCGAAGAGTTTCGTGGAGTAATAGCGCTCGGCGCGGTCGCAGAGGATGGTGACGACCTTGGCCGTGGGCGGGAGGTCGCACGCGGTGCGGAGGGCGGCGGTGATGTTGGCGCCGCTCGACGTGCCGACGAGGAGGCCGAATTCACGGCTCAGGCGGCGCGTCATCGCGAGGGCGTCGGCGCTGGAGACTTTGACGACGCCGTCGAGTGGGGCGTCGCGGAGCAGCGGTGGAACGTAGCCACCGGCGACGCCTTCGATGAGGTGGCAGCAGGGCATTTCTCCGGACAGCATGGCGGCCTCGGCGGGCTCCATCGCGAGGATACGGGTGGCGGCACTCGCGGCTTTGAGCGCGCGGCCACAGCCGGTGAGCGTGCCGCCGGTGCCGTAGCCGGCGACGAAGGCGTCGGCGGGGCCGCCGAGCTGCGCGAGGATCTCGGGACCGGTAGCGGTTTCGTGATCGAGGGCGTTGAGGGGATTTTCGAACTGGCGCGGGAGAAAGATACGCGGGTCCTGCGCGGCGAGTTCCAGGCTGAGCTCGATGCCGGTGGCGTAGCCGCGGTTGGCGGCGAAGAGTTGCACCTCGCCGCCGAGCTGGCGGATGAGGTGGCGCCGCTCGACGCTCGCGGATTCGCTCATGAGAATTTTGACGCGATAGCCTTTCGCGGCGCCGACCATGGCGAGGGAAATGCCGGTGTTGCCGCTCGTGCATTCGAGGATGATCGAATCGGGGCGGAGGAGGCCGCGGTCCTCGGCGTCCTCGATGATGGCGAGGGCGAGGCGGTCTTTGATGGAGCCGCTGGGATTGAGGAACTCGGCCTTGGCGTAGAGCGTGCGACCGGCTTCCGGAAAATGCAGAGGCAGGAGCGGCGTGTGGCCGATGAGCGTGAGAACGGGCGGGCGGGGACGGGTCATGGTGGGGTGTTTTGTGGGTGGTGGTGGCGTGCGCCTACAGGGTCCAGAGTTTTTCAAGGGGGACGGCGAGGAAGCGCGGGTCGGCGAGCGGGAGCGTGCTGGTGCCGGAGTGGAAGAGGATGCCGCCTTTGAAATCTTTTCCGCATTGGTCGGCGAGGCGGCGCAGGCCGGCGCCGTCGGACTCGTGGACGGTGGCGGAGGCTTTGACTTCGACGCCCCACGTTTGGCGTCCGCGCGTGATGACGAGGCCGACCTCGACCTGATCTTTATCGCGATAGTGGCAGAAGCGCAGGTCGGAATCGGTCCAGCTGGCTTGGGCGACGAGTTGTTGCACGACGAATGACTCCAGCAGGTGGCCGAAGCGCTCGCGGCGGGTATTCCAGTCGGCGGCGGTCAAGCCCGCGAGGGAGGCGGCGAGGCCGCTGTCGAGCAGGTGGATCTTGGGCGTCTTGATGAGGCGTTTGGCCTCGTTGCGGTGCCAGGCGGGGAGGCGGCGGACGAGGAAGAGGCGCTCCAGAATCGCGAGATAGTTTTCGACGGTCTGGCGATCGAGGCCGAGATCTTGGCTCAGGTGAGAGGCGTTGAGGAGCTCGGCGGTGCGGAGGGCGAGCAGCTCCAGCAGGCGGGCGACGACGGTGGCGTCTTTGACGCGGGCGATGTCTTGCACGTCGCGCTCGACGAGGGTGCGCAGGTAGGCGCGGTGCCAGGGGCGGGCGCGATCGGGCGCGCGCGTGAGAGGCTCGGGGTAGCCGCCGGCGACGAGTCGCTCCGCCAGCGTGGGCGAGGCGGGGCGCGACTCGCCCTTGATCTCGCGCTTGAGCCCGCCGGCGAGCAGCGTGGCGAGGAACGCCCCGGGGGCGCGGTTTTTCTCCGCCTCCGTGAGTGGGTGAAGCGAGAGGATCTCGATGCGGCCGGCGAGCGACTCGCTGAGGCGGGGCAGGAGGAGGAGATCGGCGGAGCCGGTGAGGAGGAAACGGCCGGGCCGGCGATCGCGGTCAACGGAGAGCTTGATCGCGCGGAAGAGTTCTGGGACGCGCTGGACCTCGTAGAGCGTCACCGGGTCCGGCAGCGTGGCGACGAAGCCCGCGGGGTCGTCGCGGGCGGTGCGGAGGAGGGTCTCGTCGTCGAAGCTTACGTAGTTCCGGCCGGGGCTGCCGAGTTGCGCGAGGGTGCTCTTGCCGCATTGCCGCGGGCCGAGGAGTGCGACGACGGGGGTGTCCGCTAGCGCCTCAGCGAGGCGGGTATGCAGCGGGCGGAGGTAGAGTTTGGCGGATGCGTCCATGGGCGGGATTAGGCTGCGTCTGATTGCAGGATAGGATATCGTCTAATTGCGGGATAGCAGAGCGTCTGATTGTAGGTTAGTAAAGCGTCTGATTGCGGGATGAAAGTGCGGAGACGGGTGCGCGGAAGTCGGGCGCAGCTGCGGGTTGGTGGTTCGGGCGGAGGGGCGACTTTCCTGCCGCCCAAGCACGGCGACAGGAATGTCGCCGGTCCGGCGGGCTCGTGACCTCTGTGGCGACCAACCACCGGCAGAGGTGTTCGCAGAAGCCGACGGGGACGGCGTGAGGGCTTGCCTTGAAAAACGGGCGGCGCACGTTGGCGCTCCATGAACACACGGATTTTTGGTCGCACGGGACGCAGCGTCGGTGAAGTCGGACTCGGCACGTGGCAGCTCGGCGCGGGCTGGGGCGACGTGAGCGAGGCGGCGGCGCTCGCGACGTTGCGGGCGGCGTGGGACGCGGGGACGACGCTCTTTGATACGGCGGACGTGTATGGGATGGGGCGGGCGGAGACGCTGATCGGGAAATTTTTGGCGGAGACGCCGAGCGCGCGCGGGGCCGCGTATGTGGCGACGAAGCTCGGGCGGTTTTCGCCGCCGGGCTGGCCGGAGAATTTTTCGCGGGCGGGGATTCGGCTGCACACGGAAGCGTCGTTGCGGCGACTCGGCGTGGAGGCGCTCGATCTCACGCAACTGCACTGCGTGCCCTTCGACGTGTTGAAGCAGGGCGAGGTATTCGAGTATCTGCGCGAGCTGAAACGCGAAGGGAAGATCCGCGATTTCGGGGTGAGCGTGGAGTCGATGGAAGAGGCGGATTTCTGCGTGCGCACGGAAGGCGTCGCCGCGCTCCAGATCATTTTTAGTATTTTCCGGCAGAAACCGATTCATACGCTCTTCGCGGAGGCGCAGGCGCGGAAGGTCGCTCTGCTGGTGCGGCTGCCGCTGGCGAGCGGATTGCTGGGTGGGAAAATGACGAAGGGGATGACGTTTCCGGCGAACGACCACCGGAATTTCAACCGCGACGGGCAGCAGTTCAACGTGGGCGAGACATTCGCGGGGTTGCCCTTTGAAAAAGGCGTGGAGTTGGCGGATGCGCTGAAGGCGTTCGTGCCGGCGGGAATGAGCATGAGTGAGCTGGCGTTGCGGTGGTGTCTCGATTTCGACGCGGTGAGCACGATCATCCCGGGGGCGAGAAATCCGGAGCAGGCGGTGGCGAACGCGCGGGTGACGGCGCTGGCGCCACTCGGCGCAGAGCTGCACGCGGCGCTCGCGGAGTTCTCCGCGCGCGAAGTCACGGCGCACATTCGCGGGCCGTATTGAGGTTCCGAAACCGTGGGGAGAGCTGCGCTGGCAGGAGTCATTCGTTGACACCTTTTTCTGCCGCGGCACGTCTTGACAGCTTCTTTTCCATGATTCCCCGTCGTCTCCTTCTCGCAACGATCATCTGCGGTTGCTCCTCGCCCCTGTTCGCCCAGCGGGGTGATCGGGGCGGCGAAGTGCAGGCTCCGCCTCCGGAGCACATCGTGATCCCGCCCGCGCCGATTTTGACGGCGGAACAGGCGCTGAAATCGTTTACGGTGCCGAAGGGGTTTCACGTTGAACTCGTCGTGGCAGACCCGCTCGTGGGCGACCCGATTTCGATGCAGATCGCGCCGGACGGAAAGCTCTGGGTGCTCGAAATGCGCGGTTACATGAACGACGTTGATGGGAAGGGTGAAGACCAGCCGCTCGGAGTGATCGCGGTGCTCGAGGATACGGATGGCGACGGGCGGATGGACAAGCGCACCGTTTTTGCGAAGGACCTCGTGATGCCCCGCGCGATGTCGCTGATTGGCGATGGCGTGTTGATCGCGGAGCCGCCGCACCTGTGGTTCATGCGCGACACGAACGGGGACGGCGTGGCAGATACGAAGACGGAAATCGCGAAGGATTACGCCAACACGACGAACCCCGAGCACAACGCCAACGGTCTGGTGTGGATGCTGGACAACTGGATTTACTCGGCGAACTTCACGGCGCGTTTTCGCTATGAAGGCGCCGGGAAATTTACGCGGGACGGCACGATCACCCGCGGCCAATGGGGCATTACGCAGGACGACGTGGGCCGCATTTATTACAACAGCAACAGCGACCCGCTGCGGATCGATGCCGTGCCGTCGGCGTATTTGCGCCGCAATCCGGAGTTCACGGCGACCGGCACGAACGTGAAGGTTACGCCGGCGCGACTCCCGACGTTTCCCGG
>CAMATV010000144.1 GCA_945861235.1 Opitutus sp. GAS368 | reverse complement strand
AGAGCTCATCGATCTCCGCCAAAAGCTCGGCATGCCCGATCCCCGCGCCGGTCTCAAGGAATGTGAACTCTGCGATAGCGCCGATTTCCGTCCCGGCGTGGTCTGCGCAGCACCCGCGAAAAACGACGCAGCTGCCTCCGAGCCGCGCGACCCGCAGATCGAAGAAATTGTCGCGAAAATCACCGAGCAAATCCTGAAACAACTTAACGCGAAATAACGCTCCTGGGAGGAGCCTGCTGGCGGGCGATTCCTGCGACCATCGCGAGCCAGCTCGCTCCTCCCCCCAATCACCATGAAAGTCTCCATCATCGGCGGCGGTGGCCGCGTCGGTTCCAACGCCGCCTTCGCACTTCAATGCGCCGGCATCGTATCCGAAATCCAGATCCTCGACGCCAATGCCGACATGGCCGAGGGCGAGGCGCTCGACCTCCTGCACGGCTCCTCGTCCATCGCCGATCAACGCATCTACGCCGGTGATTACGCCCGCGCGAAGGACAGCGACATTTTCGTCATCACCGCCGGCCTCCGCCGCAAGCCCGACGAATCCCGCCTCGATCTCATCAACCGCAATGTCGCGCTGTTCTCTGGAATTCTCGAGAGCATGAAGGTGGCCGGTTTCCGCAAGGATGCCCTCGTGTTTGTCGTCTCAAACCCCGTCGACATTCTGACGCAACTCGCCGCCGCGAAACTGGGACTCCCGTGGCAACAGGTGCTCGGCCTCGGCACGATGCTCGATACCGCGCGTTTCCGTTCGTTGATCGCGCAGGATCTGAAACTCGCTCCGACGCAAGTGAAGGCGCTCATTCTTGGTGAACACGGTGACTCGATGTTTCCCGTCTGGTCGGCGGCCACCTACGCGGGCCTGCCACTCACCAAGATCGCCGGCTGCACGCCGACGTTTCAGTCGCAGATTTTTGAGCGCACCAAAGGCAGCGGCGCCGAAGTCATCCGTCGCAAGGGTGGAGCAGGGTGGGCCGTCGGCCTGACGATCGCCGAAGTCGTCCACGCCATCGCGCACGACAAACGGCAGGTGCTCCCCGTTTCCACCGTGCAACAAGGCGCCTACGGCCTGCGCGGCGTCGCGATCAGTGTTCCCACGGTGGTCGGTCGTGCCGGTGCGCTCGCGCACATCGAAGTCGAACTCTGGCCGAAAGAACACCAAGCACTCCAAGCTTCGGCCCGCGCGCTGCAGGACACGTTTGCGAAGGTGAAGGCGGGGTAGCTTGGCTTCGGATCCGGTGCTGGGGCGCTGCTGGATCCCGCCTCGCGTGGGTGAATGGTCGCCAGCGCCGGTGCTCTGCTCGACGTCCGCGGGCCGAACCCGGAAGCACCGTCTTGAAGCGCGCGCTGTTGCGAGCGGCTGAATCGTAACCGCCGGCCATCCCGACGAACGCTCGCTCGGAAAGCCCCTGCCTCAGGCCGTCCGCCGCGTATGACGCGACGGACTTTGACGTCGCCTCCGTGATTGGTTTTAACTTCCGATCCTCTCTTCAACCATGCCCACCTACAACTTCGTTAACTATCTCTGGGACGACGCCAAAGCCGCGTCGCTCGATCCGGTCGGCCGCCTGATCTACCGCTCCAATATCCTCGGAAGCGATCAGCGCATCACCAATACCGGCGGCGGCAATACGTCGTCCAAGATCTCGGAAAAGGACCCGCTCACCGGCGCCGCGACCCCCGTGCTTTGGGTCAAGGGCTCCGGCGGCGATCTGCGCACCAGCACGCGCGAGAATTTTTCGTCACTCTATCAGAGCAAACTGCTCGGTCTCCAGAAGCTCTACGCGGCGCGCAAGGACCACGGGCTCAAGTCGCAGGCCGAGGACGACATGGTGGGCATGTTCACGCACGCGACGTTCAACCTCAACCCGCGGCCTACCTCGATCGACACGACGCTGCACTCGTTTTTGCCCGGCAAACACGTCGACCACATGCACCCGAATGCGATCATTGCGATCGCGGCGTCGGCCCGTTGCGAGAAACTCACGAAAGAAATCTTCGGCGGCGACATGGCCTACGTGAAGTGGATGCGCCCCGGCTTCGAACTCGGCCTCGCGATGCAGGAAATCGCGAAGAAAAATCCGAAGACGCACGCGATTATGATGGGCCAGCATGGTTTCATTTCCTGGGCCAACGACGACAAACAGTGCTACACCGACACGCTCAGCTTCATTGAAAAAGCGGCGGCCTACATCGAGGGGAAATATGCGGAAAAGGGCGGTGATCGCACGGCTTTCGGCGGTGCAAAACACCTGTCACTCTCGCCGGAGAAACGCCGCGATAACTTTGCGACGATACTCCCGGCGCTCCGCGGGCTCGTCTCGAGCGAGAAGCGGTTCATCGGCACCGTGCAGGACGACGAGAAGATCCTGCGTTTTGTTAACTCGAAGGACGCGGCGCGTCTCGCCGAACTCGGCACGTCGTGCCCCGACCATTTCCTGCGCACGAAGATCAAGCCGCTTTACGTGAATTGGAATCCGCAGACCGAAGACCTGCCCACGCTGCGCGAGAAACTGGCCGCGGGCATCGAGCGTTACCGCAAGGACTACGCGGCTTACTACGCGAAGTGTAAACATGCCAACTCGCCGGCGATGCGCGACGCGAATCCGACCGTCGTGTTGATCCCCGGCCTCGGTATGATTGCGTGGGGCAAGGACAAGTCGGAGAGCCGCGTGACCGCTGAATTCTACAACTGCGCCGTGGAAGTCATGCGCGGCGCCGAGGCGATCGATAAATATATCGCGCTGCCGCAGCAGGAGGCCTTCGACATCGAGTATTGGTTGCTGGAAGAGGCGAAGCTCAAGCGCATGCCCGCCGAGAAGGAACTGGCGCGCCAAGTCGCCATCGTAATCGGCGCCGGCTCCGGCATCGGCAAGGAAACCGCGCACCGTCTCGTGAAGGAGGGCGCGCACATCGTGTGTGTCGATCTCAACGAAGCCGCCGCGCAGGAAACCGCCAACGAGCTCCTCGCGAAATACGGCGCCGGTATCGGCGTCGCTGGCAGTGGCTTGTCCAACTGCGGCCCGGCCATCGGTCTTGGCGCCAATATCACCGACCGCGCCAGTATCCGTCGCATGCTCGACGATGTCGCGATGGCCTATGGCGGCTTCGACTCGATCTGTGTGACCGCCGGCATCTTCGTTCCCAGCAACACGACTGGCCACATCCCCGATGACAAATGGGGCGTGACCTTCGCGATCAACGTCACCGGTGCCTACCTCGTGGGCGATGAAGCGGCGAAGACGTGGAAGAAGCAGGGACTGCGCGGTAATCTCGTCCTCACGACTTCGGCCAACGCCGTCGTGGCGAAAAAAGGTTCGGTCGCCTACGACTGCTCGAAGGCCGCCGCGAATCACCTCGTGCGCGAACTCGCCATCGAGCTCGCCCCGCTCGTGCGCGTCAACGGCGTCGCCCCCGCGACGGTCGTGAAGGGATCGGCGATGTTCCCGCGCGATCGCGTCATCGGCTCGCTCGCGAAATACAATATCCCCTACACGGAGAAAGAGGAGACCGAGTCACTCGTAGCAAAGTTGGCCCAATTCTACGCCGACCGCACGTTGACGAAGTCGCCGATCACCCCGGCGGATCAGGCCGAGGCCTATTTCCTCCTCGTGAGCCAGCGCCTCAGCAAGACGACCGGCCAAGTCATCACCGTCGACGGCGGTCTGCACGAGGCGTTTTTGCGCTGAGCCGCGCCGACGATTTCGCATCGACCGAGAAAAAGCCCCGGCCCGTGCCGGGGCTTTTTTCGTGGCCGGCACCGACCGCTCGGTCGCCACGGGTCCGCGCCACCGACACAGTGGTTTTTAGTTGTTATTCATCGCGTGAATAGAAACTATTCACGGCGTGGATAAAAATCTGAGACGCTGGTTGGAGCCTTTGCTGGCCCGGGCCTTGCGCGCGATGCCGGTCGTGGTGGTCACCGGGGCGCGGCAAACGGGCAAGACGACGTTGGCGAATCTCCTGACGCCGGGGCGGCGTTACCTGACGCTCGACGACATTGCGGTGTTGGACCAAGCGGAACGGGATCCGGCCAGTCTCCTCGCGGAGCTGCCCGTGACGCTCGACGAAGTGCAACGTGCACCGGCGCTCTTGCTGGCGGTGAAACGGCGCGTGGATGCGGCGCGCAAGGCGGGTTCGCTCCTGCTCACGGGCTCGGCCAATCTTTCGCTCATGGGCACCGTACCCGAATCGCTGGCCGGGCGCGCGATCTATCTCGAATTGCCGCCGTTCTGCCCGGCGGAGTGGTCCGGGGAGTCCGTGACGGCGACCGGCCTGGACGCGTTATTTGCGGCGAAGTTTTCCGCCGCCGATTGGCCGGAGAGACGGTGCCGGTGGGAGTCGTGGGTGGTGCGAGGCGGATTTCCCGACGCACTGAAAGCGGAGGACGACGCGGCGCGGGATCTCTGGTTTGCTGGTTACGTACAGACCTATTTGGAGCGCGATCTACGGCAGCTGAGCAATGTGGGCAGCCTCGTGGATTTTCAGCGGCTCATGCGCTTGCTGGCTCACCGCACGGCGCGTCCCCTCAATCAGAGCGATGTGGCGCGTGACGCCGGGTTGCCCCAGCCCACGGCGCACCGCTACCTGAATCTCTTGGAGACGGGGTGTCAGATCGCGCGGTTGCAGAATTATCAGCGCAGCGCAGGGAAATCTGCCGCAAAGGCTCGCAAGCTCATGTGGCGCGACACGGGCCTCGCGGCGTGGTTGGCGGGCGTCAAGCTGGGTGCAGTGGCTAGCCGCCCCGATGCGGGGTTCTGGTTGGAGCAAGCGGTGTTTCAGACTTTGCAGAGCTGGGCCGCGCTCGATTCGCGCCGGCGCGTGCACTACTGGCGCGAGGGCGATGTGGAGATCGATTTCGTGCTGGAGCAAGCAGGTGAGCTCGTGGGTGTCGAAGTGAAGGCCACGAAGAAAATCGGTTCGGAGGATCTGCGGGGCACGCGGGCGTGGCAGGCGGCGTTCACCCGCAAAGGCGAGGTGCCACGCGCCGTGGTGTTGCACGGCGGTGACGAGGCGCGCTTTTTGGGCCAGAACACGTGGGCGCTGGGACTCGGGGCGCTGCTCCCGGCCTGAGCGGTGGCGGTTTACGTCGGGCCGACGGAGTGCGGGTCAGAGCGAGGGATTTCGGCCGCGTTCACCACTTTCGTGCGGACGGATGTTTCCGCTCGCGGTTCCGCGGAGGAATTGTTTTTTGTTAGGGTGTCGTTCGGCGATTTTCTCCGCGGACGATCCCCCCACTCAACGCTTACTTCACCCCACGATGAAACCGCTGCCTCGCCTGTTCGTTCCGTTCCTCTTGTTAAATGGAGTGGCCGTGGTGGCGGCTCCGGTGGCGCGCTGGGATTTTGGCGAGGAAGATACGTCGCGCGCGGTGGTCGTGGGGACAGTCCAACGTGACGCGCCGGGACCGCGCCCGCCACAATTTCCCGACTTCGACAGTTACAACACCGCGCTGCGGCTCGATGGCACCGGCGGGCACCTCGCACTGACCGACCCAGGGGCGGGCAGCGTGCTCGATTTTTCGAATGGCGACGCGATCACGCTTGAAGCGTGGGTGCAGGTCGACGGGTTCAAGGCCAACGATCAGCTCTATGTCGTCGGCAAGGGACGCACGGGTGCGCCGGGGTTCGCGGCCGACAATCAAAATTGGGCGCTGCGGGTGCGCGCGGTGAGCGGCCAGTTTGGGGTGAACTTTCTTTTCGCTACACCGCGAGGCACGGCTGCGGATGCGACGACGGCTGCGACGACGGAAAAGTCGGACGCGCATTGGCATCGTTGGACGTCGAAATCCGGTTTCGCGCCCGACTCGGGTTGGCACCACATCGCGGTGACGTATCGCTTCGGCGAGCCCGCGAGCATCCGTGGTTGGATCGATGGAAAAACGGTCGCGGGCGCGTGGGATATGGGTGGCGCGACGACGGAGGCCCCGGTCGTGGATGACGATGCCGTGTGGGTGGGTTCGTCGATGAAAGCGAGCAAGGCGGCGAGTTTCCGCGGCGGACTCGATGCCGTGGCGATCCACCGTGAAATCGTGAGCGATGCGGATTTGAAAGCGCGGTTCCGTCGCGTGGGTGGCGGGACGGTCGCCCAGCTCGCCCCGGTGGTGATGCCCGAGCTCGGTCCTTTGCCAGCCGGTCGCGTCGTCGCGACGTTTCACGAAGGGATGCCGGCGCAGGATCGTTGGTTGAATGCCGTCGAAAAATTGCCGGGCGAAACGTTGCGTTGGACCGGGCGGGAGTTTTTGTTGCCGCGGTTGCCGCTACGTTACGACGACTGGGGGATTCGCGCGAGTTGGAAAGGCCCCGTGCTCACGCGACTCGCCGCCGATGTGACGCTGCCGCCGGGCCAGCATCGCGTGGTCTTGCGTGCCCGCGGTCTCAGCCGCCTCTGGATGGATGGGGTGCTCGTCACGAGCACGAAGCCGCCGAAGGGCGACGCCGGTGGTCACGATCCGATCACGCCGGTGCCGACGCCTCCGCTCCCCGGCCTGAGCCGCGTGGCGTTCGGTGTGCAGGAAGTGTTTGGCGAGGTCGTGGTGAAGCGTGGCGCGCCGGTGCGAGTGGTGCTCGAAACGCTCGTCGGCGGAAAACGACTTCGTGCCGAGCCCGGTGAACTCGTGGTCGCCGTGCAAACGCCCGACGGTCGTTCATTCAATGTGCTGCACACAGCGGGCGAACCGGTGGCGCTGACCGAGTCGGCCGTGAGCGCGAGTGTCGCCGGGATCGAGACATCGCTGGGCGCGTTTGACGATCAGAACCGGCGGGCGGCCGCGACGACGCAACATGCTTTTTGGCAGGAACGCCACCGCGTCGCTCGGCTCTGGGCTGAACAGGCGGCCTCGGCAAGCGGAGCGTCTGCGGCACCAGCCGGAGCGAAGCACCCGATCGATGCGTTTCTGGCGGACAAGATTCAACGCTCGCTCGCTGCCGCGACCAAAGTGCCTGCCGCCGCGAGCGAGAAATTTCACACGGAGGTACTGCCGATTTTGCGCGAAGAGTGCTTCCGCTGCCACGGCGACAAACAAAAAGGCGGTTTGAAATTAAACTCGCTCGAAGCCGCCCTCGCGGGTGGCGAGTCACACTTGCCGGCTGTGGTGCGGGGCAAGGCCTCCGCTAGTGAGCTGATCGCGCGAATCAAGCACTCGAGTGAGGACGAGCGCATGCCGCCGAAAGGCGACGCACTCAAGTCCGCCCAAATCGCGATCTTGGAGGCATGGATCAATGCCGGTGCCGTGTGGCCCGCCGCGCCGATCGCGCCGGAGAGCATCGCCCTCGCCCCCATTGTCGGTGACGCGGCGTTTTTGCGGCGCGTGTATTTCGATACCGTGGGCGTGCCGCCCACCGAGCGCGAGGTGCGGGCGTTTCTCGCGGATCGGGCCGGTGACAAGCGCGCCACAGTCATCGACCGCCTCCTCGCCGATGAGCGGTGGGCGGACCACTGGGTCAGCTATTGGCAGGACGTGCTCGCGGAAAACCCGAGCATCTTGAAGCCCACCCTGAACAACAGCGGACCGTTTCGCTGGTTTCTTTACGAGGCGCTGCGCGATGGAAAGCCGATGGATCGTCTCGCCACGGAACTCATGCTGTTGCGGGGCAGCGACCGGGAAGGTGGCAGCGCAGGCTTCGGACTCGCGACGGATAATGACGCGCCGTTTGCTTCCAAGGGCCACATCGTCGCCACGGCGTTCCTCGGCATCGAACTGCAATGCGCGCGCTGCCACGACTCGCCCTACCACAGCACGAAACAGCGCGACCTGTTTTCATTAGCCGCATTG
>CAMATV010000143.1 GCA_945861235.1 Opitutus sp. GAS368 | reverse complement strand
CGTGATCACGACCCAGAAAGGAATGCCCTTGAACTCAGTGACGCGGAGAAAGGAAGCCCATTCGGGGAGATCTTTGAAGGCCCCGGAGGTCGTGCCGGTGAACAACGCGAGAGTGACAATCCCCATCGTCTTTTGCGCATCATTGGATCCGTGGCCAAATCCCATGAATCCCGCGCTGACCAGCTGGGCTTTGCCGAAAATCAAATTAACGATCCTCGGCGTGACTTTGCGCAGGAGAATCATCAGGAGCCACATCAGGAGTGCACCGCCGATGAGACCAAGCAGCGGCGATGTAAACATCGGCAGGACGACCTTGGGCCAGAGGCCGACACTCGCACCCTTGGCGTCCTTCGCGGACCAGATCAGGACGCCCCAGTTGCCCTTCGCCGTCGCGAGGGCCGCCCCGCAGAGTCCGCCGATGAGGGCGTGGCTGGAACTCGACGGCAGACCCAGCCACCACGTGAAAATATTCCAGATGATCGCGCCCGACAGCGCACAAAATACCGTCAGCATGTCGACGGCGCTCGCCTCGACGAGCCCCCCGCTGATCGTCTTTGCCACGGCCGTGCCGGCCAAGGCACCGATGAGATTCCAAAAGGCGGCCCAGATAATGGCGGCGCGGGGCGAGAGAACCTTCGTCGAGACGACGGTCGCGATCGCGTTGGCGGTGTCGTGAAAACCGTTGATATATTCGAAGGCCAGCGCGGCCAGCAGAACGAGCAAAAACAGCGTCATGGCGCGGAGGCGGGCGGCAGCGCGTTACGAGTGCTTGAGCACGATCTGGACGACGATGTTGCCCGCGTTGCGGCAGCGATCCACGGCTTGCTCGACCATCTCGTAGAGCTCTTGGAGAATCACGAGTTCCTTGGCTTCGTAGGGGCCGTGGTAGAGCTCTTTCAGCAGGGTGAGCATGACCTTGTCGGCTTCGCCCTCGGCGAACTGCAGCCGATCATTGGCCTCGCGGATCTTTTCGATATGGGTGCCGCCGCGCAGTTGTTTCACCATGAACACGACGGCTTCGGCCGCGAGGAGCATGAGCTCGGCTTGGCGTTCGAAGGCCGTATGCGGGACGCGCCCGGGGTAAATGGACAAGCGCTCAACGATTTTTTCGACCTGCTTCGGAATGCGATAGAGTGCGAAGGAGAGGGCCTCGATGTCTTCGCGCTCGAGTGGCGTGATGAAGGTCTTGCAGAGCTCTTCGGTCATCGTGTGCCGGATACGTTTTTCCTTCCGGCGAGTTTGGATGAATTGGTCGAGCGTGCTGTTCGGCGAAGCGCCCGCCGCGACAGTCTTCAAATACTGGGAAAAGAGTTCGACGCTGGCTTTCGCCTCCTCCGAGCCAGCTTCCAAGAGATCGAAGAACTTGTCGTCTTTACCAAAGAGTTTTTTGAGCCAGATCATGGTAGGAGAAACTCCCTTGGTCGTAGTGCCGCGGGTTACGATTGCGAAACAAATCTCATTCCATGACTGAAACAGGGTGTGCGACAAAATTCTGGCTCACACCCGGACGATGAGTAGCTGCTGGCTTCGGTGGCATTACTGACGGGCCCCCTGTCTCCGTCGAAGCATGCCCTGCTACTTTTTGAGGACCGAGGGCAAGATGATGTTTTTCACCAAGATCACTTGCGTCTCCTTTTTTCCTCCGAGCCGAACCGAGACTTTAAGCGGAATTTCGTCACTGGTGACCCCGAGTTGGGAAATCATGGGGTCGAGCACGCCTTTCTCTCCGGGAGCGAGCTTGAGCTTGTCGGGTCGAACCGCGAAATTTCCCAGCTCGGAATTTATCTCGGTAATCTCGAGTTCCAAAGGCGCGGTACCACGATTTTCGAAGGCGACTCGCAGAGTGACGGGGGGCATCGGGCTGCCTTGAGCGCGGCGGGCCAGAGCCATGCGGTAGTATTCCTTCATCGCTTCTTTTTGCTCCTCCTCCGAATCGCCGAAGCCCGTCGAGTAAACCTCAGTCAAGCCGTCGGAATCACGATCGCGGCGCCCGCGGCGGCCTTGCTCTTCGAGGCTGTCTTTGGGGTCGCCGGGTACGCGGGTGGCTTTGGGGCCCCGTTCGAATCCGCGGCTGACGGTCGCCACGGCGGAGAGCGTTCCGTCGAGCAACGTGGTGTCGCCTTTCATGGCGACGGGCTTTTCTCCGGTGTTGGCCGCCTCGCGCATCATGTCGCG
Organism: Opitutus sp. GAS368; assembly: GCA_945861235.1. Taxonomy (GTDB): domain Bacteria; phylum Verrucomicrobiota; class Verrucomicrobiia; order Opitutales; family Opitutaceae; genus GAS368. The sequence goes on along the minus strand of CAMATV010000143.1, from coordinate 5,606 downwards.
TTGCGTCGGTGTGCCGCAGCCTGCAATGAAACCCAGCGAGAGAAAAATGGTCGCGGCAGAAATGAATCTTGAAAGGTGCATAGGAAGAGCGGTGACCCTGAACCCCACGCGAAGCTTGCCGGGATTGCAAGGTCGCGGAGTAAACGCACGAATCTTTCTGGTCTTTCTGTCGTCTTGCTGTGACACAGCAATGTACCGCGCATGGAATCATCTGCAACGACCGCGCTGGCCGACCTTGTCCGCCGGGCTCAAAAGGGCGACGAAAACGCCCAGAGGGACATTATTGTCGCCTATCAGCACCGCGTCGCGGGGTTCGTTTACGCCATGACTAATCGAAGCGATTATGTGGAGGATCTGTCCCAGCAGATTTTCATCAAGATGGTGCGAGCGATCGACCGTCTGCAGGCCCCGGCCCAGTTCGAGTCGTGGCTCTTCCGTTTGGCGCGCAACACGTGCATTGATCAACTGCGCCGCCAAAAGCTGCGCCGGATTTTTCTGCCTTTCGGGGAGGAACACGAAAACATCGCGGAACCGCCCGGTGCTGTCGGTACCGAGGAGTTGGATGCCCTGCGGCACGCGCTCGAACAGCTTCGCCCACAAGACCGGGCGCTGCTGGCGCTGGTGCAGGAGGGCCGCAGCCACGCGGAAATTGCCGAGACGCTTGATACCACTGTCGCCGCCGTGAAAGCGCGCCTCCATCGGGCCCGTGAACACCTTCGCGAACACTACCAACCTGACCATGAAAACTGAAGACCAAGCTTGGCGTGACCTCCAATCCCACGCCGCTGCGCAATTGCGCACCGGGTTTGCCGATCGCACCTTGCGTGCAGCACTCGGCCCGAAAGATGTTACTTGGGGCCTCCTCAGGGCCCAAGCCTCGCGCCAACTCCCCCTTGGCTTTGCCGAGCGCGTGCTCCGCTTGGCACGGGCGGCGGCTGAAGTGCCCTCGTTGACCAGCCAGTTTGCCCTGAGCGCCGCCACCGCCGTCGTGTGCTTGGCCGCGGTTGTTTTGGTGCAAGACCGTCGCGCCCAGTTGTCCGATGAGCGCAACCTCGCCGATTGGGAGCGTATCGTGCTCGTCGCGCAGGATGCGCAGGATTTCGACTCGATCTGATGACTCAGCGTGTCTTCGTTTCATTTTTGACCGTCATGGTCTTTCTCGCGGGCTATGGTGCCCGCGGATTGACGGATCGTGGCGGCCCGGTGCCACCACCGCCGGCGACTCTGACGCAGGAGTATGCGCGCTCGGCAACTTTGCCGACCGACGCCAAGAGCAAGCAAAAGCTCGACCGTGCGAAACTCCTCGCCGAGATCGAAAAATTGCGGCCACAGATCGTAGCTTATACCGCCCAAGTGGCCGAGATCGACTTGGGCTTCGATCGCGAATTTAGTGGGCTGCTCACTTCCGAGCAGCGGGAGAAATTCCTGTTGAACAAAAAGAAAATGACCGAACGCGACGTCAAGAAAAAGACCGACACGTCGCCGCTGTCTGATGAAGATATCAATCGTGAACGCGACCGTCCGCTCACGGATATTTACCGGCAGGTTACCGTGACCCCGCCGCTCGAATGGATGACCAAGGAATACGGGCTCGACGCGGTTCAGCAGGCCAAGGCGCGCGCGCTTCTTTCGCTCCGGCGCAACCAGTTTATGTCGCTCCTCGATTCGACGGCGCATCCGACGATTCGCCTTAGCCGCCTCGCCCCACTCGTGCAACGGGTCGCGGAACCGGCAAAATAGGCGGCGGCCCTTTTGCGCCCGCAATGTCCGCGGGCTTGACCGCCGCTGCGCGTGCCGCGTGAATCGATTTATGGTGCCGTCCGTTTTGATCGTTGATGACGAGAAACATACTCGTGAGGGACTCCAGCAGGCCCTCGCGGAGCATTACGATGTGACGACGGCGGCCAGTGCAGACGAGGCCTTTAATCTCCTCGAAGCCGACACGTTCGACGTTGTTCTGACCGACCTGCGCATGCCCGGAAAATCCGGTCTCAAGGTCATCGACAAAGCGCTCGGGCTGGCCCACCGCCCGGCAGTCCTGATGATGACGGCCTACGGCAACATCGACACCGCGGTCGAGGCGATGAAGCGCGGTGCCGTCGATTTTCTGACCAAGCCGGTCAACATCGAGCGTCTGGAAGTAATCATTCAGCGGGCGCTGAAAACCAAGACTCTCGAGGTCGAGGTGAAGCAGTTGCACGAGCGGCTAGACGAGAAATTTAGCGTCGAAGGCGTGATTGGCACTTCGCAGAAACTCAAGGATGTGCTCGCTAAGATGCGCCTCGTGGCTCCATCGCGCGCCACCATTCTCATCGAGGGCGAGTCCGGCACCGGAAAAGAGCTGATCGCCCAGGCGATTCATCAGGTGAGCTCGCGCGCCCGCGCGCCGTTCATCGCCGTGCATTGTGCGGCGCTCTCGGAGAATCTCCTCGAGAGCGAGATTTTCGGCCACGAGCGGGGCTCGTTTACCGGCGCGACCGAGCGACGCGTGGGCCGGTTCGAGTCCGCCGACAGCGGCACGCTTTTCCTCGACGAGATCGGTGAGATCTCACCGTCGACCCAGGTGAAGCTCCTGCGTTTTCTCGAAACCAAGTCGATCGAGCGGGTGGGAGGTTCCAAGCCGATTAACCTCGATGTGCGGCTGGTCGCTGCGACCAACCGCAATTTGGAGCAGTTGGTGCGCGACGGGAAATTCAGGGACGACTTGTTCTTTCGCCTCAACGTCGTGCGTCTCGTCATGCCGCCCCTCCGCGAGCGCACCGAGGATATTCCGCTCCTGTTGGCACACTTCATTAAGGTCTTTTCCGATGAAAATGCAGTGCCGCCGCTCACCGTAGAGTCGGGTGCACTCCGCACGCTCCAAGCCTATCCGTGGCCGGGGAATATCCGTGAGCTGCGCAATTTCTGTGAAAACGCGGTGGTGATGCGCCGCGGTGGCAGCCTGAGTGAATACGATCTGGAGTCGAAATTCCGCGGACAGCCCGATAGTGTGGTCGTGTCACCCGCCGGTGCGTGCGTCGCGACCGCTCCAGGCGGAACGTCGTTGTCGATCGAGGACAATGAGAAACGCCTCCTGCGAGAGGCGCTCCACCAGTCGCGGGGCAATCGGACGAAGGCCGCGGAGCTGATGGGCATCAGTCGCCGCACACTGCACCGCAGGCTTGCGCAATTGCTTGAAGTTGACGGGACCGACCAATGATCGGTGCCGTGAGGCCAGCCGGGGCAACCATGACGGGCTGGCGTACCGCTCAGGAATTCCTCCACTGACCGAGGTCGGTGCCGGAGCCTGTTGGATTCGGCTCGCGGCAGTCCTCTCCCTGATGCGGGCGCTCGCCGTGCTACTGAAGTGGATACTATTTCACGGTCGCGTGACCGTGTGCGTCGTGGTGTCGGCCGACACCGGGCTTCAGCTCTCTGTCGGCGCGGGTTTTTTCACGCTCGTGCTCAGTGACTCGGTTGCGATGATTATTGAGCGCGCTGGACGTGTTCCGATGCCGTTGGCCGCCCGCCGGGAACACGTGATTGGACACGTGCTCGCAGTTGTTTTTCATGGGGGAGCGAATCTCCGAAAATAGCTATTGACGGACGTCGGTGAGTGCCTACTTCTAGCCGCCTGCTCTGCGGGTGTAGCTCAGTTGGTAGAGCACCACCTTGCCAAGGTGGACGTCGAGAGTTCGAGTCTCTTCGCCCGCTCCAGTTTAAAGAAGCGCCCTGTGTCGCCACAGGGCGCTTTTTTGTGCCGTAAAGCGAGAATCTCCAGAGCGTTACGAAGTGCCGAAATCTCGCCTTCCGCGTCAGTCGGCGACAGCTCGCGACCCGCCGCGACCCCTGTTTATGCGTCTCCTTGTGCGTCTCCTTGTGCGTCTCCTTGTGCGTCTATGTGTGGGTCTATCTGGGCGTCTCCTGCGACCTTGCCCTCGGGCGGGGGCAGGATCGGGGGCCGGGGTTGGGGCGCGGTTTTTCGGGTATTCGGAATGTTCAGCGAGGGGAGGCGGGCGGCCTCCGCGATCACGGGCAATTGGGTCACATTCGTGTAGACCCCCATGGTCAGCTTCATGTCGCTGTGCCGCATTAACTCCATCGTCACCCGAGGCGAAACGCCGAAGGCGGCGAGCAGCGTAGACGCTGATCGCCCCGCCTTCGTAGAGGCGACGACGATAGCCATTGGCGGCCGGAAACAGGACGAGCGGGTTGGACACGGTTGAGTCCGCGCGTCCGAAGGTCGGAGTGTCGGGCGCACGTTGGGCCGAAGCTCGCGTGGCCCGGCGCGAGGACATCTTCCAGCCTACCGACAAATCCGCCGCGCGTATCGGCTATCCCGGCTATTCGTCCGGCTAAACACGCGAAACGGGGGCTGCGAGCCAACGTTTGAAGCACCGCTGCTAAACAAACGCCGGTTCTTTCAGGCTGGTTGACCAATTCGGTGGCCAATCCCTAGCCGCCAGCATTCGTCACCGACGACCTCCGCTTCCAGAGGGGCATTGCAGAGCCCCCGTGCAAAAATTCCAGACGCGGTTGTTGGCCCGCGCGCTCGCGCGCTGGAACGTGAGTTTGAGTCGAGGAGGAGCGCAGCCGGCACACGCCAAACGAGCGGCTTTCGACGGCTACCATCACCCGATCTCGCGCCACACCACACCACAGTTCGGCAAGAATCTGCTTCCGCATGTCCACCGTGCGGTCGCCTTGCTGAAACGATGGCTGCTGGGCACGCTCCACGGCTCTGTCTGACATCATCGCCTGCAGGCATACCGCTACGAGGGTGTTCGGATTCAATCGCCGCGCCTCTGGCGGTCGCGGATTGTTGTTTCATCGCCTCTGAGTCCAAGGGCTCAGAAACGGCCCAGTCGAAAGGGGCTCGGCTATGATGCCGAAATGGATGGCCATCAGTTTTATATAATAAAAAATGGATACAATGGTATTGCTAAAGCGGTGAAATTGAGGATAAGAAACACAATGGTATCGCTTAAATCTGCTCCTGAGGTCCTCGCCGAACTTGCACGAATGGTGCGCGTCCAACGATTGAACCGTGGCTGGACACAGGCGGATATTGCGCGGAGGGCAGGGCTGAAACTGCCCACTTACATTGTATTTGAGCGCTCTGGGCGAATATCCCTACTGAGATTCCTCAAGATTACCGACGTCCTCGACCTGATGACTGATGTCAGTGAGATCGGGCAGAGGACGGACCAGCAAGCGGTCCGTCTCGCTGATTTGATGCAGGAGCGCAAACGAGGGCGCAGGACATGATTGCCCTTAGCGTCAATTACCTCGGCGCGAAGGTCGGAACGTTAGCGGAGACGCGCCAAGGAATCGTGTTCGAGTTCGACCCCGCCTTTCTCGCGTCTGGGCACGATCTCTCCCCGCTGAATCTCCCGCTAAGGACTGGAATCCACCAACGCGATGGAATCGGGAGCACGCGTCTGCTCGGTCTGTTTGAGGATTCGTTACCTGATAGGTGGGGAACCAGAATCATGACAGAATGGTTCCGGAAGCACGGAGTCCCTGAGCACTCCGTCACCCCGCTTGCTCAACTCGGGTACGTCGGCTCCCGCGGGATGGGTGCCCTCTCTTACGAACCGGCTCAAGAAATCGTGGAATTCTCGCAC
>CAMATV010000142.1 GCA_945861235.1 Opitutus sp. GAS368 | reverse complement strand
AAATGGTCCAACGGCGACCCCCTCACGGCCCAAGACTGCGTGGAATCCTGGCGCCGCATCCTCACGCCCTCACTCGCGGCCGACTACGCTTACTTCCTCTACATTTTGCGCGGCGCCGAAGCGTTCAACAAAGGCCAGACGACCGATTTCTCCACCGTCGGTGCCACCGCGCGCGACGCCCACACCCTCGTCGCAACCCTGACTCACCCCGCCCCCTACTTCCTGCAAATCCTCCTCAACTCCCCTTGGCGCCCCATCCACGTGCGCTCGATCGCCGCCGTTGGCAATGCCTTCAACCGCGGCACCCAATGGACCCGCCCCGGCCTCCTCGTTTCCAGCGGCCCCTTCGTCCTCAAAGAATGGTCCCTCAACACCCGCGTCGTCGTCGAAAAATCTCCCACCTACTGGGACCGCGCCAAAGTCAGTCTCAACGCGATCCACTTCTACCCCATCGATAACATCGACGCGGAAGACCGCGCCTTCCGCGCTGGCCAACTCCACATCACCTGGGCGCTCCCGCTCTCCAAAGTCGTCCCGCTCCAGAAAGAAAAATCTCCGCATCTCCGCATCGACCCCTACCTCGAAACCTACTTCTTCCGTCTCAACGTCCGCAAAGCCCCGCTCCAAGACGCCCGTATCCGCCGCGCCCTTGCGCTCTCCATCGACCGCGACACCATCGCCGCGAAGATTCTCCCCGGCGGCCGCCTGCCCGCGCCGACGTTCATCTCGCCACTCCTGGTCGGTTACACGCCACCCACCCGCCGCGCTTACGATCTCGCTGCCGCCCGCCAACTCTTGGCCGACGCCGGCCATGCCCACGGTGCCGGCCTCCCGCCCATCGAAATTCTCTATCACAATTCCGAGATCCTCCGCATCGTCGGCGAAGCTATCCAACAAATGTGGCACCGCGACCTCGGCCTGGAAGTCCGCCTCGCTAACCAAGAAAAAAAGACCGTTTTCGCCAACCGCCGCGCCGGCGATTACCAAGTTCTCCTGGGCAGCTGGACCGCCGATTACCTCGACGCCACCACCTACCTCGACATGTGGCGCAGCGACTCGGGCAACAACCACACCGGCTGGTCCGACCCCGCTTATGACGCCCTCACCAATCGCGCCAATACCATCGCCGACCGCACCGAGCGCGCCGCCGTGCTCCAGCAAGCGGAGTCGCTCGTACTCGACGCAGCCGCCGTCGTCCCCATCTATTTCAACACCCACGTCTACCTGCTCCACCCCGCCGTGAAAGGCTGGCAGCCCACGCCGATGGACCACACCGACTACCGCCACGTGTCGATCAAACCGTAGTGCGGCGCTGCAACCAGCACAACGCCTCCACCTCATGCAACTGACGCGCGGAATCCGGGTAGCCGCGAGCGCCACCGCGTGGTGCCGGCTAAAAGTTTTTTCTCGCATCGTGGTGTGTCTCTTTTCGGCCATCGCTTCCGCCTGTTCCAAATCCGAAAAATCCGCCGCCTCCGGCACTCCAACCACCTCCGCCGCTCAAATCCTCCGCATCTCCCAGCGCAACGAACCCTCCGACCTCGATCCCGCGACCGCCACTCTCCCCGATGAATTTTTCATCCTGCGCGCGCTCAGCGAAGGTCTGCTCATCCCCGATCCCGCCGGCGGGGCCCCGCTCCCGGCGGCGGCGGCGAACTACGACGTTTCTGCCGACGGGCTCATCTACACGTTTCATCTTCGCCCCGAGGCCACGTGGTCCGATGGCTCGCGCGTCACCGCCGCCGATTTTCTCTCCACGTATCGGCGTATCCTTACGCCCGGTACCGCTGCACCGAAAGCCCACCTCTTCGACGCGGTCAAAAACGCCCGCGCCTTCCTCACCGGCGTAGTCACCGACTTCTCCACCGTCGGCTTCGCGGCTCCGACCCCGCTCACTTTCGTCGTCACGCTCGCCCAACCGTCACCGCGTTTCCCCTACTACGTCGCCAGCGGCCCGTGGCTCCCAGTCAATTCCCGCGCGGTCGCCCAACACGGCCGCACTTGGACGCAGCCCGGGCACTTCGTCGGCAACGGCCCCTTTACGCTCATCGAATGGCGCCAGCAGCAGCGCATTGTTGTGAAAAAGAACCCTCGCTACCGCGCCACTGCGACCGTGCAGCTCGACGAGATCCAGTTCATCCGCCTCGACAGCGGCGACACGGAGGAGCGCGCCTATCGCGCCGGCCAGATCGACGTTACGATGTCCGTCCCTTTCACCAAAATTGAACCCTACCAACGCGACCGCCCCGCCGAAATTCACCGCGCGCCCCTCGCCGAAACCCGCTACCTCTCGTTCAACACCCAACGCCCGCCCCTCAACGACGCGCGCGTACGCCGCGCGCTCGCGCTCGCGATCGACCGGCAAAAAATCGTCGAACGCATCACTCGCGGCGGACAAACACCGGCGAAGAATTTTTGTCCCGTACCGATCGATACGCCCCTCCTGCTCGAGCCTTCGATCTGGGCACCTCGGCTCGATCCCCCGCTCGCCGCGCGCTTCCTGGCAGAGGCCGGTTTCCCCGGCGGAAAAAATTTTCCCCGCTGCGAACTCACCGCCTGGTCTCCTTCGCAGGTCCCCGTCCTCGAGGCCCTGCAAGCGATGTGGCGCGAACACCTCGGCATCGAAGTGACCATCGCCATCCGCGAGGCTAAAATCCACCTCTCAGCCCTCGCCGCCGGCACCTACGACATCGCCTTCGTCACCACCCTCGTCGACGTCGCGGACGCCACCGCCGTCCTCTCCGAATTCACCACCGGCGCTCCGGGCAACTACCCGCATTGGTCGGACGCGGACTACGACGCACGCCTCGCCCGCCTCACGGCGACCCGCGATCCCGGCGCCCGCGCCACACTCCAAGCTCAAGCCGACGACCATCTCCTGCGCGAGGCGGTGGTCGCCCCGCTCTACCTCAATACCCGCACCTGGCTCATGTCGCCGCGAGTGCACGGCTGGAGCGAAGACGCTTTCTGGACCCGCAATTACCACGGCGTCCGGATGGACGCTAAGTGACGGCCTCGATGGCATTTCACGCGGTGTCGGCGTTGGGCCTCAATTCCACGGCGCGTTCAAAATCAGACGCCCACCGATTTTCTGCAGGAGCCTGCTGGCGGGCGATCTGGTATTTCGCCGACGCACCTCGTCCTGAATCCCCTGCAAGCCGGCGCCTACCTTCGGGCAAATTGTCTGGTCCGACCACCCCACGAGCGCGAGCAGGCTCGCTGCCTACTACGCCGACGAAGTGCATCTCAGGCTCTTGAAAAATGAATCATCCCCTCCTGCTTTTGTTCATGACGGCAGCCGGAATTTATGTGGGCACGTTGTGGCTGGGGGATCGGCGGGCCGCCCGCGCGGGGACGCCAAATCAAGGGGGACTGCCGGGTGCAACCGACGCTCCGCAGCGGGCGGTGATCATCGCGGTGACGGGAGCGTTGGCGATTCTCACGGTGGAGACTTGGGGTGAGGCGGCCCTCGGGATCGCGGGGGAACAGTCCCGGATGACGTGGCTGTTGGCGCTCTACTCGGTGGTGGCGGCGCCGATCATTGAGGAGTTGATTTTTCGCGGCTGGCTCGTGGTGGAAAACCGGGGACGCGCCGTGACGTGGGCCGCAGCCGTCGGGGCGTCGGTCATCTTTGCAGTGCTGCATCCGTTTTTGTGGCGGTGGGATGACGCAGGGTTTGCGCTGACGCCGGGAGCAAAGGGCTGGTTCAGCACTGGGGTGGTGTTCGCGACGTCGCTCTGGCTCTACTCCGCACGGCTCGCGGCGTGGAATCCGCAACGCTCGCTGTTACCGTGTTTCGTCGCGCACGCCGCGAAAAACGCGGGGGTCATCGGGGTAAAACTCGTGGCCGGGTTCATGGGTGGGCTCTGGTAGCGGGCTGCGTGGCGGCAACGAAACAGTCCGGCCACGAAAAAGGCCGCACGGGTAAGATGCGGCCTTGGAGAGTCACCAGATATCGGCCCGCAGGCCGCCGCTGGGTTAAGGAACTTCGTAGACTTCGACGAGGACGGTGCCGGTGCCGGGGGCCGCTCCGCTGATTTGGGCGTAGTAGATGCCCGGCGGCAGGTTGATGAGAATCGCAGAGTCTCTCGCACCGGCGGTGAGCGCAAACGCACCCACCTTCACGGAGGCTTCGTTGATCAACGCCGCATCATTACCGATCTCCCAATTATCGTTTTCGCGAATCACCACGCCGTCGCTGCGGAGGAGACTGAGCATCGGGTTGGCCAAGGTATTAGGGAGATTAAACGGCGCACCTCCCAAGGTCGGGCCGACGGCACGGATGAGCACCTTCTTGGCGATCGATCCGCTCACCATAAAGCCCGCGATAATCTCGTTTTGCGCCGTCGTGAGCATGGCACGGGTGGCTACATTGGTGAGTTTCTGGGTCGAGAAAGCCTGCTGGGTGTCGAGGTCGTAGAGTTCGACGAGGGCGAGGCCGCTGCGACCACCGACGCCGCTGACTAGGGCGGTATAAGGGCCGGGCGGCAGCGTCGCGATGATCGCGGAATCCAAACTCGTCGCCGGTAGAGCGAACGCGCCGACTTGTGCGGAGGCTGCCACTACATTGGCCGCACCAGCCCAACTGTCATTGGAGCCAATCAACGTGCTGCCACTAAAGAGTTCAAGCCGGGCGTGAGCCAATGCACCGGTCACACCAAACACGGCGAGCGTGGGGCCGATCGCGCGAATCAGGACGCGTTTCGGCTGGCTACCACTCACGGCAAACCCGGCGACGAGCACGTCGTTGCCGGTGCCGACCGGACCGCGCGTCGAGAGGTTGCGCAAGAAGCCGTCACTAAAAGAAACGCCCGACGCGAGCGCCGCCGTGAACGTGCCGCCGGGACCGCCCGTGAGCGTGCCGCCCAGGAACCCGGTCACGGGATCGGCGCGGCCGATGAACCGATTACCGGAGGACGTGGTAATGGCGAAGGCCCCAGTGCTGCTGAGAGCACCGGCCCCAGCATCGCGGAAGGACCCGCCATCCGTAATGTAGACAAAAATGGCCCCATCGGAGCCGACGATGGCATCGACCAAGCTGGTCGGCCGCCCAGAGAGATTACCCGAATACAAGCCTGCAGCCACGCTGCCGCTCGCCATCGGGAAGGTGACGGGGCCGATAAAGGTCACCCGACCGGCGTCAAGCGTTCCGGACGCGCCCGTGTCGTTGACGGAGCCGGAAATGATTCCACGACCGAGCGAGTCCGGTCGGAAGAAGCCACCGCCGAGGTCGAGAGGCAGACTGTCGTAGAAGTAAACGCGATTGGGCGTGGTGGTGGAGAAACCAATGAAGACGGCCGTTTTCCCGCGAATGCTGATGGCCGCGAAGCGCCCGAGCTCGCCACCACCGGCATAGGTGCCGGTGTAAACCGAATCGGACCCACCGGACGAGGCCCCCATCGCCAAGGTCATGAGGGTGGCCGACGTGGTGACGGCACCGGAATTATCCAAGGCGACCGCGGTAAGGTGATAGCTGCCTTCGGCAGTGGGCGTCCATTGCACCGAGTAAGGCGGGGTCGTGTCCGTGCCAATCGAGAGACCGTTGGCGAAGAACTGCACGCTGGCGATGGTCCCATCCGGATCAGCGGCCGTGGCCGCGAGCATGGCCCCCGAGCCGACGCGGACGATGGACCCATTGCTCGGCGACGTCAGCGCGACCGACGGGGCGGCGCCGGACGAGACCATGACCGAGGCGGCGGACGACGTGGTCTGGTTGCCGAGATTGTCGGTGGCCACCGCGAGCACGGTGTAGGCACCGGCGGTCTTGGGCGTCCACGTGACGGAATACGGAAAGGCGATGGCCGTCCCGAGGATGGTGCCATTGACGGAAAACCGGACGCTCACGACGGTGCCGTCTGCATCAGCCACCGCCGCCGTGATGGTTTGCGCCGTGTTGACGAAGATTGTCGCGGGCACGATTGGGGTCAGCGGAGAGAAGACCGGCGAGGCACCAGAGCTGACGAAGACGGTGATGGTGGCCGAGGTGGTTTGTGAACCCAAGTTGTCGGTCGCGACCGCGGTGAGGCTGTAGCTGCCAGCGGCAGTGGGCGTCCAAGAAAACGCAAACGGAGCCGTCGTTTGAGTGCCGAGAGTCGTCCCGTTGGCGAGAAACTGAACACTGGCAATCGAACCACCGGAGGCGGCGGTGGCCGTGATCGTGGTGATGGCATTGATCGAGACCGGGGTGGGCGACGTGATGCTAATCGTGGGCGCAGTCAGGTTCGTGACGCTGACGGTGGAATTGCCGGCGCCAGTCGTGGTCGTCTGGTTGCCACCATTGTCCGTCGCCACGGCCGTCAGGGTGTAGTTACCGGTGGCAACGGGTGTAAACTGTACGCTGTAGGGAAAGGTCGTATCCGTACTGATGGATACGCCGTTGGCGAAGAACTGGACGCTCGCGATCGTGCCGTCGACATCGCTCGCGGCGGCCGAGACGGCGGTGGGGGCGTTGGCGAACAGGGCGGCACCGGTCGCAGGCGACGTGATACTGACCGTGGGCGCGGTCGGGCTGACGGCGGCGATCGTGATATTCACATTGGCCGAGGAGGCCTGGTTGCTGAAGGAGTCGGTGACGAGGGCACTCAGGGAGAAACTGCCCGTCGCGGTGGGGGTCCAAGTAGCATTATAGGGGAAGCTGGTGTCGATGCCGAGACTGGTGCCGTTGACGAAGAATTGGACGCTGGCGATCGTGCCGAGCGGCGCACTCGCACTACCGATCAGGGTGATCGCGCTGTTGACCGGATATGTCGTGGCGGTGACCGGACTCGTCACTGCAACAGTAGGAGGAGTCGTGGCGGCGGGCAGGGCGTTGATCCGGCGGTCGTGCAGGAAAACATCGCGGAAGGTATTTAAGTCGGGTGACGTGCGGTTGGTCGCGCCATGGATGAGGCCCGCGGTGTTTTCCGCGTCCGAGGGGAACGCGACCCAGCGACCGTCGGCGCTGATCACCGGATAAATATCGGACCCAGCGGTACTGGGGGTGCCGAGGAGAGTGAGGGTCTGGTAGCCGAAGCGGTTCTTGCTCACCATCGTGGTGGCGAGGTTGGCGGCGGCGTCGAAGGTGCCGCTGTTGCTCACGTCACGGTCCATCACGAAGACGTCCATCGCGCCGTTGGCGTCGGTGGTGGTGGCCTGGCCGTTGCTATCACCTGCCGTGAGATTATCGGCGAGCGAGGCGAAGGCGACGTAACGGCCGGTGGCACTGATACTGGGGTTGATGCTGCCGAGTTGTTGCGCCGACGTGGCGGAGGGATCGGTGGCCTGGGCACCGGCGGAGGAGACGCTGACGCGGGTGATCGCGCGCGCGACGCGGTCGTAGACAAAAATATCGGATACGGCATTGGTATCGGTGCCCGCGGTGATGAGATTGCTGGCCTCGGAGCCGAAAGCCACATGGCGACCATCGGCGGAGATGCCCGTAGTCACCCCCGTGTTACGATTGAGCGAGGGAGCGCGGCTGGAGCCGTTGCTGGCGGCGGCGGTACCGAAGGACGCGAGGGTCGTCGTGGAGTTCGTGACGTCGCGCAGGTAGATATTGCGAAAACCGCCGCCGACCGTACCGCCGAGGTTGGTCGCGTCCGAAGCGAAGGCGACAAACTGGCCATCCGCGCTGACGGTGGCTTGGATGCTGTGGCCGTTGCCCGGGGTGGCGGCGCCGGTGGCCTGCGAAATGAGAACGGTCGAAACATTCCCCGCGGTGTCGTAGGTGCCGGAGTTCGCCACGTCGCGGTCGCGGAGATAAACATGCGTCACGCCGACGGAGGTGCCGGCGACGATGAGGTTGGTGGCGGTAGATTCCCAAGCGACGTAGCGACCGGTGACGCT
>CAMATV010000141.1 GCA_945861235.1 Opitutus sp. GAS368 | reverse complement strand
TCACCGCCGGAAGTACGCTTGAGAATGGTGAAGCCTGCTTGTCTAGCGCGCGAGACGGAAAGTGGGGCGGAAAGTTTCGGAGAATTTACAGCTTGGACGGAGACGCGCCGGACGCCTTGGCCGCAGGTCGGACAGGTTGCGAGTGGAGCCATGCCGGCTTGCGCAGCGTGCTCGAATCCTGTGCCGCACAGACGGCACGGCGTCGAGAGCGGGGCGTAGGCGTGGAGCGGCATCGGGGGGGATTTCACGACGACTCGTGAGCGACGGCGAGCCGAATGTGGGCGCGTGGAGCCTAAAAAGAGAAAAGTGGTTGCTGTCCGGCGTGGTATCATCGCAAAAAAAAGAAGCGCGTGGGGACAACGCGCTCCGGACGGGACCAGGGACGACGAGAATACGCGCCGGAGGGACGACAGGGATTTAGGGGGCCTTGGGTTCGGACTTCTTGAGCTCCTGTTCGACGAGTTCGGAGATGTAGGCCCCGGCGGTTAACCGAGCCGTGTAACCGGCGATTTGCAGGCGCGTGGCGACAAACTGAGGATTGGTTTCGGTGAGGTCGGGAGCCACTTTTTCGGTGGCGTAGACGAAAATACCTTTGTCCTGAGCAATGAGCATTTCGGAGAGCTGACCTTTTTCGAGGCGGTCCAGGGCACCCAGCACCGTGTAATCCGCATCTTGGGGGCGATTGCGCAGCGAAAAGGCGGCGAGACTCTTGGCCTCAATCTTCACGCTCGCCGTAGTGGCGGTCGTAGCCGCGGCGACCTCCATGGTATCGCCAGCTTTGATGCGAGCCTCGAGTTGGGTCTTCATGGTCTTGCCGAGTTCGACGAAGCGGCGACGCTTCTCGCCCTCGGTCCAGTCGGCGACGACTTTGTCGCGGACTTCGGTGAGGAGGGGCTTGCGGGCGGGTTGGGTTTCTTTCCAGAAGAGGACCACCGCTCCGGCGGGAACAGCGATGGCTTCGGAGTAGTAGCGATCTTCGCGAGGGAGCTTGAAGGCTTCGGTCGCGACGTCACGGGATCCGCCGAGCTCGGCGGGACCGGCTTCGCGGGTAAAGGGGGCGAGGGACTTGGCACTGAGCTTGAGTTTGGCGAGGAAGGCGTCGAGGCCGGCCGCGGTAACTTTATTTTCGTAGAGGGCGAGCGAGAGGTCGCTGGCCGACTTTGTAGCCAGTTTCTGGGCACGCTCAAGTTTCAAGGTCGCTTCGGCCTGCGGCCGGGCGGCGGCGTAGTCGGCGGCCGGGTCTGACTTCTCAGGCGTCTTGTCGTCGGCTGGTTTGACGGTGGCCGCTTTCGGGAAACGGGACGGGTTGGCGTCGTAGTAGCCGCGGACCTCGGCTTCGGAAACGCTGATGCCAGCGAGGTGGTTGAGCGAGGAGAAGTCAGCGAAAGTGACGACGACCCGCGGAGGGATTTGGTAACGGGCGGCCTCTTCTTCGAAGTATTTGGTGAGGTCGGCTTCGGAGGGATTCAGGGTCGGGGCGAAACTTGCATAGTCGACGCTCGCGGTTGCGATGGTCCAAGATGTGTCAGCACGGGCGAGTTGGCTCTTCACGTCACTGGGCAGAACGTAACCGGGGCCAGCGATGAGTTTATTGACCTTGTCCGCGCGCACATCGGCGGCGAGGACCCGGAGGACGTCCCCTTCTTTGACCCCACGGGGGTTTGTTTTGAGGTTATCGAGAAAGGTGGCGTAGGCCTTGGCGTCGAACTGACCGTCTTGACCGGCGAACATGCGCAGGGTTTTGATTTGGTCGGTGATTTCAGGAGTGGTGGGTGCCGGGATATGCCACAGATCGGCGAGGTGGAGCGTCGCGGCGCGCTGGAACGCGTAATTCTGGATTTGCTCGGCTTCGAGGCCACCCATCGCGCCCGTCTGGAGATTGGCACTGAGGCCGGCGTCGCCGACGAGACGTTGCTGATCTTGCTGGAGGCCAAGATTGTAGCCAAAGAAATGGCGGTCGACCATGCGACGTTCGCCCTGACCGAGGCCACCGGAGGCGCCGATCGTGAAGACAAACGAGACGATGATGAGCGCCAAGAGGACGCCAAAAATCGCGCGGAAGTGGTGCTTAAAATACTTCTGAATCCAAGTAATCATGAGGGGAAAACGTCGGACGCTAGGTTGCGCGCCTCGCGTGGCAAGGGCGAATTCACGACGGGACGGAGGGATTTCACGGCGAACCGGGAGGCTGAAAAGCGGTGGTCCACGACAGGAAACACGTGACGAGGGCGGGCGTGCGGTGGGCGCCGGCCGGGGGGCGGTTTCGTCAACGTGGCTGCTGGTCGAGCGTGAGAGGCGGGCGAGATTCGCCGAACGGGTGCTCGACAAAAAGTTGTTCGAGGCTCTTCCGGAAAAAGACCTGATCTCCGAGTCGATGGAGGCCCTCGTCGTAGTGTTGGAGAATCGGGTCAATCCGCTCCAATGATTGCCCCATGGGGTCCTCGCCGAAGTTGTCGTCGAGCGTCTTGAAATCGAAGAGATTCATGCGACTGAGCGGGCGAGCGGGCTGGTAACGGTGCTCGGTGGCCGGGGTATTCTCAGCGGGCCGCAGCGTCGTAATGAGATGCATGTGGGCGAGGCGGTTGAGGCACTCGTTGAGGATCTGCGTCGGAACTTTGAGGAGATCGCTGAGTTGGGAGGCCGTGATGGGCGGCAGGCAGGCTTGGAAACGGCGGCCAATGGTGAGCAGGACGACGAGCGACAGACGTTCGCGCATCGATTCGGAGAGTTGGCCCCACGCGGCCTGACTGTTGCGGAAGTGGATGTTTTGAACGGCGTAACTGATGACGCCGCCGACCAGAACATAGAGCCAAAAGATATAAAGGCCCAGCATGAGCACGAGCGGAACCGCGAGTTTGCCGTAGAGATCCTGAGTTTGGATGACGCGGCGGACATAAAAGAAACCCAAGAAATTATTGAGCATCAGGAGCGCGGCGACGACGAAGGCACCTGCGAAGGCGGCGCGCCAGAACACGTGCGTATTGGGGATCACTCGATAAACGAGCGTCAGCATGACGACGAGCAGGGTGAGTGAAAACGCCGGGAGCGACCACCGCAGGATGGCGATCAGACCTGCGCCTCCGGGAAGTTTGCTCAAAGGTTCACTGAAGACGTTAACGGCTGCGCCTGCAGTGACGAGCGTGACCGAGGCAAAAAAGAGGACCGCGCCGAGCGTGAGGATCGTCCAGTAAAAAACGATACGCATGAGCAACGAGCGTCCCAGCCGGATGCCCCAGATGTCGTTGAACGCGTCTTCGACCCCTTTGAACATCAGGAGGACGATGACGATGAGCGAGAGTGCACCGAAGACGCCGCCGTAGCCCGACCGCGCACTCGTGATGAACCCGTTGAGCATCGAGACGAGCTCCGGATTGACGGCTTCGCCGATGGTGGCGTCGGCGTTGTTCGCGGTCTGGAGGGAGCGTAGTTGCGGAGCGACCTGCTCGAGCAGAGCCCCGACCTGGTTGGCGACGAGGTTGGGATCGTCATTCTTGCCGAGAATGAATCCGCCGACGAGGACGGCGATGGCGATGAGTGGGCCGAGACTTAGGAGCGAGCTGAAGCTGAGCGCTGCAGCGCGACTCGGAACCTTGGTTTCAATAAAGACCGTCCCCGTGATCGAGATGACGCGCAAGCACGCGAATAACCAGCCGCGGGGCGAAGTGTCCTGAAGGCGCGCGGAAGCCCAGATCTCTTTTTTCCAGACGTGGGTCAGACGCTGGCTGACGCGGGAGAGCTGCGCGGTGAGCGTGGAGGGCGGTGGTCCGGAGTGCGGCACAGAATCAGCGCGACAGGAGATACCCACTCAGCGCGCCCATGCCACCGACGGCGGCGCCTGCGACGATCACCACCGGCAGCATGCTGACAAAAAGCGTGCACAGATAGAGCCCGGTCGAACCGATCGCCACCAGCAGGGCCGGCAAGGGCTGACCTTGCGCGACAAACATGAAACCAAGAAAACCAAAACCGAGCGCGGCGCGAAAACGAATGAATGGATACAGGCTCACCATGCCGAGCCCGAGCATGACGGCGAGGAAGACGTCGAGTAGGCCGAGGAGCATGATGGGCTGCGCGAAGATTTTCGCCGGTTCCATCGAGAGCAAGGCATCGGTATGGGGGAGCATGGCGCCAGCGGCACTGGCGAGGAGGGCCCCGAGGCAAGACCACAGGCCGACCCTGGCTGCGCGCATCATGGCGATCGCAGGATCTCTCTTGTCCGCGGTGTCGTCCGTGAGTCCCCCAGCGGCGGCCAGCATATCATCGACCGTGATGGCCTTGGCGTTTTTGTCGGTCTGGTTGAGCGTTTTGATTTCCTTGGCCTTCAGGACGAGTTTTTTCTTCTCGGGGAGGAGGGTGGCCATCAGTTCCGCGTTGGCGCTGAGGGCGACCCACTGCTCAGTGGCGGCATCGTAAATGAGGGTCGCGGGGGTGATCTGTCCGGCTTCGCTAAGCGACGTGACTTGTTCAAGATTGTAGGGGCCGCGGCCTTCGGAGTCGGTCTCGTTGCGGATATAGAATTCCTGCGTGGCCATACGTGACGGTGGGTGGCGGGCAGTGGAGCGGCAAGAATTTTGTCGGGCGAGCTGGCGCGGCTTGGCACGGGTGGCAGCGGGAGGGCCTGCGCGCGTGAGCGTCGATCGGGTCGTACTGCTGGTTCGGTTACCCTTTTTACGATGGTGCCCGCAAGGTTTATTGGGACGAAGGCGCGCTGGCGCTCGCGTGGATGGGGGCGCGTAAATGATCCGCAACCACTCCCCCGAACGGAGGGAGCGGCCGCGGGTCGTAGCCGCGGCCATTCCGTCGGATCACCTTCCACGAATAAGTTCACGAAAACCATTTCGTGCAGGGCTGGTGCTCGCCGCCATTGCGCGTTTTTCGGCCGCGAAAAGGCACGTCGGCAAGCGACGGCCCGACATTTTCACTCCATCGTTACGGCGTAGCCGGTGCGGCCCACGAGGGCGCGCGGTCTTGGCCGGAATCAGGTGAGCGTCACGCCCTTGGCCTTGGCGGAGCGGAGGAGGGCGTCGGCCATGTCGGAGGGCGTCACCGCGACTTCGATACCGCACTCTTTGAAGACGGCGATTTTGGCGGCGGCGGTGTCCTCGGCTCCGCCGACGATGGCGCCGGCGTGGCCCATGCGGCGGCCGGCGGGGGCGGTGGCTCCGGCGATGAAACCGGCGACGGGTTTCGTGCAGTGATCTTTGATCCAACGCGCGGCTTCCACCTCGGCGTTGCCGCCGATTTCGCCGATGAGGATGATCCCGTGGGTCTCGGGGTCGGCGTTGAAGAGTTTGATGATGTCGAGGTGCGAGGTGCCGTTGACGGGGTCGCCGCCAATGCCGACGCACGTGGTCTGGCCGATGTTCTTCGAGGTGAGTTGAAAGACGGCCTCGTAGGTGAGTGTGCCGGAACGGGAGACGACGCCGACGTGACCGTTTTTGTGAATGTAGCCGGGGGCGATGCCGATGCGGCAGCCGCCGGAGGAATCTTTGCCGGTGCCCGGGGTGACGACGCCGGGGCAGTTGGGCCCGAGGAGACGGGTCTTGCTGCCGGCCATGGCGCGCTTGACGCGGACCATGTCACGGACGGGGATGCCTTCGGTGATGGCGACGACGAGGTCGAGGCCGGCGTCAACGCCTTCGAGGATGGCGTCGGCCGCAAACGGAGGTGGCACGAAGACGGCGGAGACGGTGGCGCCGGTGGCTTTCACGGCGTCGGCGACGGAGTTAAAGATCGGCACCTTGTGGGTGCCGTGTTCGAAGAAGAGACCGCCCTTGCCGGGGGTGACACCGGCGACGACCTGCGTGCCGTAGTCGAGGGAGAGCTTGGCGTGGCGACCGCCGAAATCGCCGGTGATGCCTTGGACAAGAATCTTGGTGGAGGGAGTGATGAGAATGGCCATGTTGTGAAAAATTGAGAGTTGAGGGTTGAGCGTTGAGAGATCGGAGATGCGGTGTGGTGGGAGAGTTTTTGCGGGTTTGGGTCGCTCAACTCTCAGCACTCAGCTCTCACTTGCTCGGGGCATTCACGCCACGAGTTTGACGATTTTCTGGGCGGCGTCGGCCATCGTGCTGCCGGAGATGAGGGCGAGGCCGGAGGCATCGAGGGTGGCTTTGCCGGCGACGACGTTGTTGCCTTCGAGGCGGACGACGAGGGGGAGCGTGAGACCGACTTCCTTGACGGCTTCGACGATGCCGGTGGCGATCACATTACAGTCCATGATGCCGCCGAAAATGTTAACGAGAATGCCCTTCACGTTCTTGTCGCCGAGGATGATTTTGAAGGCCGCGATGACCTGCGCCTTCGTCGCGCCGCCGCCGACGTCGAGGAAATTGGCGGGGGTGCCGCCGAAGTGTTGGATGATGTCCATCGTGCTCATCGCGAGGCCGGCGCCGTTGACGAGGCAGGCGATGTTGCCGTCGAGGGCGATGTAGCTGAGGGAGTATTTCGAGGCTTCGATTTCCTTGGAGTCTTCTTCGTTGAGGTCGCGGAGGGCGACGATCTCGGGGTGCCGATAGAGGGCGTTGGAGTCGAAGGAGACTTTGGCGTCGAGGGCGAGCACGTCGCCGGTCGGAGTGGTGATGAGGGGATTGACCTCGATCATCGCGGCGTCGGTCTCCCAGTAGCACTGGTAGAGATTGCGGATAAGTTTGCCGGCGTTCTTGGCCTCGACGCCGGTCAAGCCGAGTTTGGTGATGAGCTCGCGGACTTGGAAATCGGCGAGGCCGTAGGCGGGATCGACGATGACTTTGAAGAGTTTTTCCGGGGTGTCGTGGGCGACGGTCTCGATGTCCATACCGCCCTCGGTGGAGGCGACGATGACGGGTTTCGAGGAGTTACGATCGAGGAGAATGGCGAGGTAGTATTCCTTCTTAATTTCGCTCGCGACGGTGAAGTAGATGGTTTGAACCTTGCGACCGGCGGGGCCGGTCTGGGCGGTGACGAGGGTGTTGCCGAGCATCTTGCCGGCGATCTCGCGGGCGTCGTGCTTGGTCTTGCAGAATTTGACGCCGCCTTTGAAGCCATCGGTGAAGGTGCCCTTGCCGCGGCCGCCGGCGTGGATTTGCGATTTCACCATGGTCGGGCCCTCGGGAAGATCGGCGAGGGCGGTGATGAACGCTTCGGGCGTCGTGGCGGTCGTGCCCTTGGGCACGGCGATGCCGAATTTTTCGAAGAGAGCCTTGGCCTGATATTCGTGGATGTTCATGAAAGGGGGATAAAAGCATAGTGAGCCACAAAGGGCGTGGGCAACGCACGAAAAAAAAGGCCGGAACGTAAAGTTCCGGCCGGGGCGATTTCTCGGAAGGCGGTCTCGAGGGCGCGTGACGGTGTTTACCCGGGCTTCTGCGCCATCGCCCTCAGGAGCGATCGCGGCCCGCGGCGGCGAAGAACGGCAACGTGGCCTCGAATGCCTGGGTAATGTTCCGGTTGCCCAGAGATCGAACGAAGTGCACCGGATGAACGGGCGCGGGTCATGGGTGTTGGGCGAAGGACGAGCCGCCGAGGTTGATCAGAATGCTGCCTTCAGGCCCACGTTCACGAGGGTCCCGATGTCCTGGCGGAGCAGCAGTCGCGCGTGGCGGGGCGTCGACGGACCATAACGTTCGAAATCGTTGTAGATGCCCAGCAGATCCCGGGCGCTGGCAAAGAGCGCGATCTGCCGCGTGAAGCGATACTCCGCGCTCACGTCGATGTGGGTGTAACTGGAAGTGAAGTCAGGAGCCTGAAGGAAGGTTGGGACGGGTAACGGGAGCGAACGATGGATAGCGGATGGCAGTGCAAGTCGCGCGGGCCGAACGCCTTGGTTTTTCGCTAGACAAAGCGAGCCGACTACGGCTCGCTT
>CAMATV010000140.1 GCA_945861235.1 Opitutus sp. GAS368 | reverse complement strand
GCCGGGATTTTCACTTCGGCCGATACGACTTTCCCCCACACGTCCCACTGGGCCGTCACTTTTTCCTTCTCCAGCTTGAGCGCATCCATAATCAGATCGCCTCCGAAAAATAGCACGTCCGGCTTGTCAGCCTGCGCCTGGGCGTGGCGGATACACTCGGCCATGCCGGCAGCCGAATTCTGGAATCCGTCCATTTCGGGCATGACGTGTAGATCCGTCAGATGGGCGGCGCGGAGCACCCGCCGGCGACCCGCCGACGGCCCGGCGGCTGCGGCGAGCAGGCCCGACGAGGAACCGACGGCGGTGCCAAGGGCGAGCGCGGCGGAGCGATTGAAGAAGGAGCGACGATTCATGATGAAGGAGGGAAGCTAACCGCCGAAACGCGGCGCGGTCAGGCCGCGCCGCGCATCAGGTTTTCTATTACAAATTGGAGTGATCAAAAACCGAGGCTCACCGAAAAGCTGACCGTGCGCGGTGCCCCGATGTTATAGAGCATCGTGGTGCCGGCGGCGTCGCTCTTGACGTAGCCTTGGTCGTTCGTCGACACCGCTCCTAGGTAGCTCTTGTCGGCGACGTTGGCCACATTGAGATCGAAGCCGATGCTCCGGATGAAATCACGGCCGGAAAACGTGCGCGTGTAGCCAAGGTTGAAGTCGAACACCGAGTAAGCCTTCGCGTAATTGTCGTTGCTATAGGTGCCGTAGAGCTTGCCCGTGCTCTTGCCCACGAGACCGGAACTAAAACCATCCCGGTTGTAGAGCAACCCGTAGGACGCAATCAGATCAGGGGTATCGACGACTCGCTTACCCTTGAGGATCGTGCCGTCGGGCGTGTTTTCAGTGTAGGTCGCGCGATTGGAGCTGAAGGTGCCGAGCAGAGTGAAACCGCCGCCCAAGCGATAATTTGCGGCGACCTCCGTGCCGTAGGACTCCAGGCCGCCGACGTTCACGAGCACACTGCCGGCACCCGTGTTGGTGTAGTCCTTGGCGGCGGTGCCGCTGAGATTCACGATCTTGTTGGTGTAGGTGATGTGGTAAACCGTCGCGGAGAGACCGACGTTGCGACCGACATAGCGGTAGCCCACATCGAAGTTGTCGGCGTATTCCGGCTTCACGCGGGAGTAGTCGGTGCCGGTGGCCGTCACGTTATCCGTGAACAGCGTGTCCTTCAACGCAGAGAAGTTCTGCGTGTAGCTCGCGAAGAGCTCGCTCGCAGCATCGAGCTTGTAGATCGCACCGACGCTCGGCAGCGCCTTGGAATTGCTCTGGATCGTCTTCGAATAAGTGGTGCCGTCGGATTGGAGGAGCGACTGGGTGCCCTTAAACTCGATGCTAAAATACTTCACGCCCGCGTTGACCGTAAGCTTGTCCATCGTGAATTTGTCCTCGGCGTAAAACATATGGGTCGTGGTGCGGTAGTTCCAGTGAAACGACTTCAGGTAGGCGCCGTCGTTGAAGGCCGAGCTCAGGGTGGGATCAATCACCGCGTGCCATGAACGGTAGCGCTCACGCTGTTGGAGTTCATTCCACATGCCGAAATGCAGCTCGTGACCGCCGCCCGCCTTGAGGGTCAGCCCGAGGTTATCGCCATAGCGGTTGTTTAGGTAGCGGCTGAAACGCGCCGAGGAGAGCGGCTTGGCCGCAGTCTGCTGGGCGGAAGTCAGCCAAGTGTAGGTGGCAATGTTGAACGGGTCCGCCGCCGCCGCGCCCGTCGTAGGATTGGCCGGAGCGATGTCATTGCCGCTGCCGTCCGCGAAGAACACGAGCGCCGAGGCGGCGCGGCTCGCCGGGACGTAGTTGCTCTCCCGGGAAGGATTCCCCGCGAGATCGAAGCGGCGGACTTGGTAGGGAGGCAGGAACTGGCCCTTGCCCTGTTGGTGCGCCCAATACGGTTGGAACGAAACGTTCAGCGCGTCGCTCACGGAGGACTCAAACTTCAAGTAGCCGAGCGTGTTCGTGCGGATCGTCGTCCAGGTCGGCGCGTAGTTCTGGTCGGGATTCGGTTTCCCGGTAAAACGGAACGTGAGCCGATCGTTGTGCGGATCCTGCGCGAACTGCTGGAGCGACACGCCTTGGAAATTGATTTCCGGATTCACGTTATCGATGCCCGCGTAAGCGGTGAGCTTCAGGTTACCCATCTGGGTCACACTCTTCGCGTCGGCATGGAGGCGCTTCGAGAGCGCCTTGTCGCCCCCGACGTAGTCGCGCACCCAGTTGTCATACTGCTGCGTGGAGAAGCTCAGGAATGCGGTGCTCGTATTGCCGCCGAACTTACCCGTATCCAGCCGGACAAACGCTCGCTGCGTGTCGAACGATCCGCCCGTGAGCTTCGTGAGCACCGTGAAAGACTCCCGCGGCATATCCGTAAAATAAGCGAGGGTGCCGCCCAGCGCCTGCGTGGACGCCGAGCTGATCTCGGCCGCGCCTTGCGAGACAACGACACTGGCCAAGTTCTCGATGTCGATGTAGCGGTTCGGCTTCGCGCCGCCGCCGTAGGACGTGTAACCCGTCGTGACGCCGTCCACCGTGAAGCCGAGCTGACCCTCGGTAAAACCGCGGATGTTGATCCGCGTCGACCAGTCGTCGCCACCGATCGCGTCGCCTTGGGAAAGGCTCACGCCAGGCAAAAACTTAATCACGTTGATCACGCTCGCCGCCGCCGGCTGGAGGGTGATCTGTTGTTTGTCAGCGAGAGTATTGGCCGTGGCCGCCGCCACCGACTGGACGACGAATGCGTCCATTTTGGTCGCAGCGTCGGCCGCCGCGGGGGCTGCGGACTGCGCTCGAAGCAAGGGATTCACCGTGAGCGCAACGAGAGCGGCGCACACGTGGAGGAATGTTTTGGTAGCCTTCATGGATGGGTGTGGGAGGTGTTCAATCTGGTCTCTTTACTGTGGATCGCGGGATGAATTCCGGAGCGAGATGCCACAACAGGAGTCTTCTCATATGCCGGTCAAACCGCGTCGGCCGGCGTCGCGGAACTATCACCGGTCCGCCTCATTCGCGTCACTTACGTGACAAACGAGGCGCGACGGAAACATCGCCGCGACGCCCCAGGCGACACTTCCTCTGAGATCGCAGGCGTTTTCCCTTTGAATCCGCCGTGAAAGCCGACATAGGTGTGCTCTCTGCGGAATTTTCCCTTGGTCACCCCGACCGCTTCCGCCTTAGTTCCCATCGCGCCCCCCCGCATCCCCCCATGATCCATCCCGCCACCGGTGAGTCAGCCCCTGCGTCGCAATTTCCCGCCAAAGCCGCGGCCACGAAACCGAAATACCCCGGTATTCGCGTCACCTGTAACGGCAATTACCTCGTCGGACAATACGTCGAGACGCGCATTACCGAGGGCGGCGTTTTTTATCCCATCACGCCTTCAACCGAGGGCGGCGAAATCTATCAGGCCTCCTTCGCGTCCGGCGAACTCAACGTCTGGGGCCAGCAAAAAGTCGCCGCCGAAACCGAGGGCGAGCATGCCGCGCAGGGCGGCGCCACCGCCTACGCCGTCACCGGCCGCCGCACCGTCAACTTCACCTCGGGCCAGGGCATCGTTTACGCGATGGAGCAGTATTACCACGCGCCCGGCAAACTCTCGACCATGGTGCTGCAAGTCGGCGCCCGCGCCCTCACCAAGCACGCACTCAACGTCCACTGCGGCCACGACGATTTCTACGCCGCACTCGACACCGGCTGGATCATGCTGATGGCGAAAGATGCGCAGCAGGCCGCCGATCAGGGCATCATTTTGCGCAAGGTCGCCGAACTCGCGCTCAACCCCGGCATGAACATCCAAGACGGCATGCTCACGACCCACTCGGAGCGCATGTATCTCGCGCCCGAGGCCGAGTTCCTCCGCGAATTTCTGGGCGCCTGTGACGACCAAATCGACTGCCCGACTCCCGCCCAGCGCGAGCTCTTTGGCCCTCAGCGCCGCCGCGTGCCGCAAATGATGGATTTGAAAAACCCGATTCTCCTCGGGCCCGTGCAGAACCAAGAGCACCACATGAACGGTGTCGTCGCGCGCCGGAATAATTTCAACGAGCCCATTTTGGGGTTCCTCGATGAGGCCTACGCCGAATTCGGCCGCCTCACCGGCCGCCACTACGGCTTCGTCACCGAGTTCAAGACCGCGGATGCCGACACCGTCTTCGTCTCGCTCGGCTGCGCCGCCGACAACATCGAGGCCGCGTGCGACTACCTGCGCGAGCAGCGCAACGCGAAGGTCGGCTCGATCCACATCAACGTCATCCGCCCGTTCCCGGAGGCCGCCGTCATTAATGCCCTCCGCGGCAAGAAAAACGTCATTATCATCGAACGCACCGACGAGGGCCTCGCCGGCGATAACCCGCTCGCGCGCGACATCCGCGTCGCTCTCGGCAAGGCGAACGAAAACGCGCGCTTCGCAGCAACCCATGCCGGTAGGGACTCCTCTCCGAGGCGTCCGGGTTCGGAGGAAAACGGCAACGGACGCCTCGGAGAGGCGTCCCTACCCAGCCTCACCCCCGCCGAGACGCCCCGCCTTTTCCGCGGTGCCTACGGCATCGGTTCGCGCGACTTCCGCCCCGAGCACACGATGGGCGCCTACGAATTCGCCACCGGCGCATCCGCCCGTAAAGACGGCCGCAGCGCGGCGGACGGAGAGACGTTTTTCGTCCTCGGCGTCGATCATCCCTACGCCGTCATCAGCAAAGACACGCCCTCCCTGCTCCCCGAGGGCGCGATCGCGGTGCGGTTCCACTCCATCGGCGGCTGGGGTATGATCACCACCGGAAAAAATCTCGGCTCCATCATCGGTGACTTCGGCCAGTTCATCTCCGAACAAAAACCCACCTACGACGCGGACGGCCTGCTCGAGGACAAGCTCTTCATCATGGCGAATCCGAAATACGGGTCGGAGAAAAAGGGCGCGCCCACCAACTATTATCTCACCGTCGCACCCTCGCTGATCAAAGTGAACTGCGAGCTGAACCACGTGGACGTCGTGCTGTGCTGCGATCCGAAAGCGTTCACGCATACCAATCCGCTCGAGGGCATCAAGAAAGGCGGCGCACTCGTCTGGGAGTCGAGCGATTCCCCCGAGGTCGCCTGGCAGCGCGTCCCCGCAAAATACCGCCAGTGGATTCAGGAAAATAATATCCGCATCTACATCCTCCCGGGTTTCGACATCGCAAAAAAAGCGACCAACCAGACCGAATTGCAGCTCCGGATGCAGGGAAACTCCTTCCTCGGCGCCTTCTTCCGCGTCTCGCCGTTCCTCAAAACCTTCGGGATTTCCGAGGAGCAGTTTACCAACGTCGTCCACAAACAGTATGTGAAGAAATTCGGCCGCTTCGGCGAAGCCGTCGTCACGTCGAACATGACCGTGATGACCGAGGGCTTCTCGCGCGTGACGGAAATAAAAATCGGTCGCAGTGACGACCCCGATCGCTCTTCGATGCGCAACCCGATGCTCGCGCCCCTCGGCGAACACCATTTCGAGCCGACCGCCGGCTGCGGTTCGTCCGGTTGCGGCAGCATTCCGATGCCTGCCGCGCAACCCGCGCGCGCACCGTTTCAGACGATGGCGAAGTTCGACTCCGAGTTCCGCGCCGGCCTCGGCTATCACCAGCCCGCAGGCGCACTCGCGTCCGTCGGCGTCATCGGCTCCGGCTCCGGCGCGACGCAGTCCAAATACGTCGCACGCCGTGAGACGCCCGTCTACATCGCGGAAAACTGCACGCAGTGCATGGAGTGCATCACCGCGTGCCCCGACACCGCGCTGCCGAACATGGCGCAGGAAGTCAGCGTCGTCCTCAAGACCGCCGTCAACAATTACGTCACCGATCGCGGCGAGCGCCTAAAATTCGGAGCTGAAATCGTCGCGCTCGAACAACGCGCCCGCGCCAAGATGAACGAATCCGTCAAGGCGAAGACCAACGTGCCGTTCCAAGACATCATCCGCGCTGAAGTCGCCGCGCTCACCACCATCTCGGAGCAGGCGAAGGCCGAGTTCATCAACATCATCGCCAAGCTCCCGCTTTCCTACAGCAACGTCCCCGCGATCTTCCGCTCGCTGGAGGCGAAAGCCCCCGGCGCCGGCGGCCTGTTCTCCATCTTCGTTTCCGACCTCTGCAAGGGCTGCGGCGAATGCGTGCAGGTCTGCGGCGATCACGACGCCCTCCGCATGACCCGCGAAACCGAGGAACTCAACGCTGACCTCACCACCGCCCAGGTGTTCTCCCGTCTGCTGCCCGACACCCCGCAAAAATTCCTCGGCCTCTACAACGACAACGACGCCGCCAGCTCCCGCGAGGCCGCACTCCGCAATCACCTCATGGTCCGCCGCAACTACGAGGCACTCGTCTCCGGCGACGGCGCCTGCGCCGGCTGCGGCGAGAAGAGTATTTTGCGCTCCGTCGCCAGCGTGACCGAAGCCTACATGCGGCCGCTGTATCACAAAAAGGCCGACCGCCTCCGCGCCAAGGCCGCGCGCCTCACCCAAGAGGGCCGGGAAAAACTTTCCGCCCTCAAGACCCGCAGCGACACCGAGTATCAGCTCTTCCGCAAAACGTTCGCCCACGTCATCGTCGGCCTCGGCGGGGAAAACGACGAGGACACCGCCGGGCGCATCGCCGCCTACGAGGCGAAGCATGGCGCGATCGACGACGCGCAACTCATCGGCGGCCTCATCGCGGTGTTGGAGCAAAACGCATTTAACCACAAAGAACTCCAGTCCATCGACGGTCGCCGCGCGAACGGCATGTCCGTGATGATGATGGGCGCGAGCACCGGTTGTAACACGGTCTACGGTTCCACGCCCCCGGGAAATCCGCACCCGTATCCGTGGATGAATTCACTTTTCCAGGACGGCGCCACGATCTCGTGGCTCATGGCCGAGT
This sequence comes from Opitutus sp. GAS368, assembly GCA_945861235.1. Taxonomy (GTDB): domain Bacteria; phylum Verrucomicrobiota; class Verrucomicrobiia; order Opitutales; family Opitutaceae; genus GAS368. The sequence goes on along the minus strand of CAMATV010000140.1, from coordinate 1,040 downwards.
CGGTCATCGTCAACCACGCGCGCAGCTCCGTTTCCCCTGAGCGGATGGTCGACGCGTTGCTCGACCGCACAGAAAATGTCGCCAGTGAAGCCGAGTATTTCACCCTCACCCGCCTCGACGACGCGCTCATGACCGAGCAGGAAATCCGCGAACTGCCGAAAGTCTGGGTCATCGGCGGCGACGGTGCCCTCGGCGACATCGGCTTCCAAAACGTTTCCAAGGTGATCCTCCAGAATCGCCCGAACGTGAAGATGCTCATGCTCGACACGCAGGTTTACTCCAATACTGGCGGGCAAAACTCCGACTCGTCTACGATGCTCGGCGGCTACGATATGAACCAGTTCGGCGCCGCGTCCCAAGGCAAGCTGATCGAAAAGAAAAACGTCGCCGAGGCCTTCACCAGTGGCCACGGCTCGCCCTTCGTCGCGCAAGTCTCGATGGCCAACGCCGCCAAACTCTACAAAGCGCTCCTCGACGGCCTCGAATATCGCGGCACGGCATTTTTCCAGAGCTACACCACCTGCCAGCCCGAACACGGCGTCGGCGACAATATGAGTGCCGATCAGGCCAAGATGGTGCGCGACGCCCGCGGCATGCCGGAGTTCGTCTTCAACCCGCGGCGCGGCGAGTCCTCGCAAGAGATGCTCGACCTCAAGGGCAACCCGAGCATCGACCGCGACTGGTGGCGCACGAAATACGCGAGCACGGGCGAAGAGTATAATTTCGGCGTCGCCCACTGGGCGCTCACCGAAGGCCGTTTCCGCAAACACGTGAAAGCGATCAAGGAAGAGGAAGCCACGAAACTCACGCCGTTCGACGACCTGTTGTACTTCATCACGCAGGACGACGTCATCCACCGCCGAGTGTTCGACCCGCAGCACCGCAGTTTCGTCCCGAACTTCGGTACCTACATCAAGGTCGAGACGGGCGGGAAATTTAAGTTCTACGCCGTCACGCGCCAGATGGTGCTCTTCGCCGTGGAACGTCGCAAGGCTTGGCGCATGCTCCAAAGCAAAGCCGGCGTCGTGAACAAAGACTAC
>CAMATV010000139.1 GCA_945861235.1 Opitutus sp. GAS368 | reverse complement strand
GGCGGTGGATGCACGGTCACACTGGTGCCGTTCGGGCGGAAGTGACTCGGTTGCGTCCGGAAAAGCCCTTGGATGGCGGTGTAGTTGATCTGCGGAATCGCCGGATAGTAACCGTTGAACAACGCGTAGCGGCTGGGTTGCTGAAACTGGGGGAGATTGTCGTCGTTGGTCCCCGTCGCGAGGTTGCGGCCGAACACGCCGTCCGCGCCGACATAGTCCCGGATCGGACGATAGATATCCGTGGAGCGAGACTGCCGCTGATATTTGAGTCCGGCCTGGAGATGAACCGGGAATGGGAAGCGGTTCACCTCGTGCTTCACATCGGCTCCTGCGGTCGAGATGCGCTCCAAAGCATCGGAGATCGACTGCGTGTGCTGCCATTGGACGTAGGGGGCGAAGTTTCCCGGATCAGGGCCATAGGTTTGGAAGAAGCGCGGACGCTCCTGTGATCGCGACTGGTCAATGATGAATCCTGTGCCGCCGTTTATTCGTGCGGCAAAGATGGGCGAGATCTTGTAGAAATCGTCGATGCCATGGGTCAGCCGTCCGATGACCTCGGTGTTACCCCAGCGCTTCTTGCCGCCGAGCGCGAAAAGCCATTGCGTGTTCTCACGCCATTCGGTCGAGCTGGTGCTGAGAAAGTTGGCGTTGAGGAGTTCGACGGCGGAGGTCGAAGCCCCCGGCGCGAGCCCTGCGGCCAGAGTGGCCGTGGCCCGCGGCACGGCCCCGCCTTGGATCGCGGCGCGGCTGACGATTCCGTAATCTGCGATCCGGGTGGCGCCGCTCGACGTGGCTTGCTGGTCCCGCCGGGTGTTATTGCGGGTATAGCGGGTGAAGAGCGTGTCGAAATAGATCGAGGAGGACTCGTCGGGACGAAACTCAAGCTTCCCACCGGCGCCACGACGAATGACATGGTAGATGTCGTCGAGCATCCGGAAATTGGTGGAGAAGCCTTCCGCGTTGTTCTTCGCCATCTGGATGCGGTCACGCCCGACGAACGAGTCGTTGTAACTTCCCGACAGCGTCACCGCCATACGGTCGCCCGGCCCGAATTTCCGCATCAGCGTGGCCGAAACGCTCGGTGTCCACGGATACTCGTCACGATACGTGTTGCGGATATAGGACCATTGATAGCTGAAAACCTGGCGCTCCCGGAAATCGAAAGCCGATTTGGTGACGAGCTTTGCCGCGCCGCCCAACCCGGTCGCATCCATGTCCGGAGTCGAAGCCTTGGTGACCTCGACTTCCTTGATGAACTCCGCGGGGATGCGGTCGATCACTGGAGCCCGATCGCTGCCGGGAATCGAATCGCGACTGCCGGCGGCGGACATTTGCGTGCCGTCGAGCGAAATCATGCTCATCCCGGGCGGTGCTCCGCGCAGCATCACACCGACAATGTCGCCGTCAGCCATCTGGGTCGCCACGCCGGGAAGCTTTTGCAGGAAATTGCCCACGTTGCCGTCGGCGACATCTCCATAGGCGTCCAGCGAAACGACATTGATGATATTGTTCGCGTTTCGCTGACGCGTGAGCGAGGCGGCATTGCCCTCGCGATCGGAGGCGACGGTGAACGCTTCGAGCCGGTAGATTTCCGAGGACAAGGCAAACGTTACCTTCGAGTTGTCGCCCGGACCGACGCTGGTGGTTGTCGTATCCGAATCGAGCCCGGGGTAGGAAACGGTCACTCGATAGGTGCCGGGCGGTAGATTTGTGAAGCGAAAATACCCTGTGGTGTCGGCCAGCACCCGACGGCCGCTGCCGGCGATTTCGACGACGGCCCCCGCGAGCGACGCGCGGGTAACGCCGTGGCTGACGTAACCAGAGAGCTCGCCGACTCCCGGCGGAGTCGATCGTCCGACCCCGCTGCGGGCGTTCTTGCCTGCTTCCCGCCGCACGGAGAAAAGGCCCGACTTCTCTTCGACCCCAACGGTCAGACCGGTGCCAGCCACCATTCGATTGAGCGCCTCGGGGGCGGCCAGTTCTCCGCGTACGGAGTTGGTTTGGGTTTCACCGATGTCCTCCGCCGAAAACACGATTTCGCGGCCCGATTGCTGGGCGAAGAGTTTCAAAGTCCGGCTCGCGGCGCCGGAGGGAATGTCGAATGGCTTCACCGCGGCGTCCGCTGCCTGCAGCGCGTTGGTGGGCAGGAGGAGGATCAGGCAGGTCAGTAGTAAGGCGCGGGTAACCGGAAGCAGCCCGGAAGGGAAACAAGGGGAATAGGTCATCGGGGAGAGGGTAACGCTTGAAACGAAACCGCTCCGGTGCTTTTCCGTTAATAAAGATTGTGCCCGACGCCGGCCGTTGGGTGAGAGTAGCGATCAACCATACGTCTGATCGGTCATTGCGAGCGACGGGAGCGCGGGGGTAGCGCCCCAGGCGTTCGTCCGCTGCTGGCAGACGAGGCTTCGCCTACGTCTGCGCTCCCACGTTGGAGGATCCTGGGATGTGCCCGTCTACCTCCGACCCTACTTTGCCGCTTTGGCGGGTGCGGCGGTTTTTGCGGCCTTCTCGAGCATGCCGCGCACGCGCGCCTCCTCCTTGGCCAGCGCCGCCGGGGGCACCGGCAGCGGACGGAACGCGGGATCGGGGACGACTTTCTCGCCGCGGGGAATTTCGCGCAGCCGCAGATGGCGGAACGACACGTCCTGCCCGTGATCCTGGAGCAGAAAGTGGCCGCCCCGGCCGGTGAGATCGCCGCCACGGATGCGCAACAACTCGACCTCCTTGGCCCATTTCGGATCCGTGTAATCAAACGAGATCACCCGCTCCTCGTTGAGCCAGTGCTCGATCACGGAACCCTGGCAGACGATGCGCGCGGTGTTCCATTCGCCGAGCGGGCGGGTCGCGCGCTGGCGCGGGCCCATGCAAAAGAAAAGCGATGCCGCCGCCTGCCGCGGATTCTCGGCGTAGGGGCTGAATTCGTCGTCGAGCACCTGGTATTCCACCTGGCCCGGGCGGTAATAGACGCCGCTGTTGCAGCCCTTCGAGACCTTCCACTCGAAACGCAGCTCGAAATCGTCCGGCACCGTGCGCGCCTCGTGAATCAACTGGCCGCCCTTGCGCACACGGGCGAACGCACCGTCCTGGATTTCCCAATTTCCGTCCTGCTTCCAGCCGGCGAAACTCTTGCCGTCGGAGAGCGCGACGAAGCCCATCCGCCGCTCCTCCGCGTCGAGCGGCGCGGCGCGCAGCGGAAGCAGGTGCGTGAGGGCGAGGAGAAGGATTTTGGTTTTCATGGGTAAAGGAACGGAGGCACGGCCGGTACGATTAGCGGGACCTACTTCGGGGTGGTGGCCTCCAGGATGAATTTCACGAGTGCGTCCACCTGCGCCTCACCCAGCGCCGCGCCGAGCGGCGGCATCAAGTTCTCCGCGTAGCCCTCGGCCACGAGCGCGTTGGGATCGAGGATCGATTCGCGCACATAGGCGGCATCGGCCACGACGTCCCGCTTGGCGCCCGACACCGGCTCGCGCACCCGACGGTTGCTGCCCGCGAGACCACGGAAGGTCGGACCCACGAGAGCCGTGCCATCGAGACTGTGACACGCCGCGCAGAAATTCTGAAACAGCTCGCGACCACCTCGGCCCCCACCGTAGCGGAAAAACGGCGTCGCCGCGACCGTCGCGCCCGCCGGCGCCGCCCGCACTTCGCCCGGACGCCCTGCGGGGATGCGATTGACCGTATACCACACCTCGCCCGCCCAGAGCGGCTGGCCGGCGTCAGACGGCAGGGACTGCGGCAGTCGCACGTGGACAACCTCGCGCGCGACCAGCCCCGGCAGTTCCAGAAACACCCGGCGCCGGTCCGGCGATACGCTCGCCGAACGCACCTCGGCGCGACGGTGCCGCACCTTTGGGCCGCCGTAGGTCTGCGTCGCCTGGTAGCCCCACTGCGTGACGTGGTAGCCTGCGGGATTCCAGCCGGCGCCCTCCGCGAGCGGGGAGGTGAATTCGATTTCGAGGCCGTTGGTGCGGAGCCGCGCCGCGAGCGGCTCAAACACGGCGGCACCGGTGTAGCGGATGCGCGTGAGTCCGCTCACGCGCCGGATGAACTCCTGGTCGCGCCCGCGGGCAATTCCGCCGGCATACAGTTCCCCTTCGGCCGTCAGCGCGAAACGGTGGAAGAGGTGCCGGAAGCCCTGCGAGAAATGAAACACCGCGCCCTGCAGCGCCCCGTCAACCTCCTCGAGAAACGCGCGCTGCAATCCACCGTAGGTGGCGTCGCCGAAGAGCACATGGCCCGCATAGGGGCCCCATCCGGTCGGCAGGAGAAACGGCTCGGTCGGCGACGCGGCGATTTCGCCCTGCGGCAGCCAGACGGCAGGTGGCGTCGGTTCCGGCCGGTCAAACGGATGCCACGGTGGCCTGCTGCGGAATTGAAAAAACGCGCCCGGGCGCACCTCGACGAGTTTGTTGGCCGGCAGCCACTCGCCCTGGTTGTCCGTGATCAAAATGGAGCCGTGCGGGCCGAACCCGATGCCGTCCGGCGAACGCAGACCGCCGGCAACGAGCTCGGTGCGGCCGGTGTCGAGGTGCGCTTTGAACACGCTGCCGCGCAACGGCGCCTGCCGGTTGTCGAGGCCGCGGTAGCCCATCGCGACACTCGCGGAGAAATAAAGATGTGAGTCGCGCACCACCGCGCCGAACAGATACTCGTGGTTGTCCATCGTGCACGGCCAGTCGTGCGTCACGCAGCGATAGGTTTCGAACCGCCCGTCGCCATCCGCGTCGATCAGCTCGGTGACCTCGTTCTTTTCGGTGACGAAGATGCGCCCATCGGCGACGGCGAGCCCCATCGGCTCGGAAAGCCCTCGCGCGATCCGACGGAACGGCGGCGGCGCGCCGGCGGGCATCGCGTCGAGATCGAGCGAGAACAGGTCGCCTTCCCAGGTGATGAAGAGCAGCTCACGCGGCCCGCGCAGCGCCATGCCGCTGATGCGCATGACCGTGGTCTCGTCGCGCAAGTCGCGCGCCTCGAGCGCGGGATGCAGCGCGTCCAGCTTGCGACCGAATCCGGACGCTGCCACCGGCGCGACCGGCTCCTCGATCGCGGTGACGCGGACGAGGTTGCCGGGAGTGTCCCCCTTCAGGGCGAGCCGTCGAAAGCGGAAGGGGTGCTCGAATTTTGTGCCCGAAGGTGGCACCAGCTGCACGAGCACCGGGAGCCCCGCCCGCAGCCGGAACTTCCCGATCTCCACCCGGCGCCACTCGCCCTCCGCGGTCGGCGGCACGGTCCAAAAATGATCCACGCCGTCGAAGGACAGTAGGTAGTCTTGGTTGAGCGCCTTGGCGCACGAATACTCGATCCACACACGGATCTCCTCCTCGCGGGCCGCCCGCACATACCACGCGATCACGGCGCCGCGGCCGCGCGTGATGTCGAGGACTTCGCCGGCCGATTGGTTTGGGCCCTTGGCAAAAATCTGGTTCGCCGGAAGATCCAGCGTGCGGGACGTCTCCGCCGCGCGCCCGCCGGCCCACGCCAAACCGAGCGCGACGAACGCAACGGAAAATCGGATACGACGAAGATCGTTCATCGCAGAATGATCGCCTGCCAGACGGCACCGATACCCTCGCCCACGTTCCATGCGTCGCGGGCGGGCGCCGGCAGACGCAGGACTTCCCCCGGCGCGAGTGATTCCGCGCGCAGTTCACGCCGCGACCGTTCCGCCGGTGCCGCGGCCGCGTGCGCCACGCGTTCGCGGAGGATCAGCGCGCCAGTGTCATGCCGCAATTCCCAGGAAAGCTCGGAGCCGTCCGCGCGCTGCGTGCAGCCGAGGTAGCGCACTTTCAGCGGCACCGGGCGGCCGTGCCGCACCAGTTCCCACGGGGCCGCCGATGGATCGTGAAACCAGGTCGTGCCCGACGACTTCACGGTGAACTCCGTCGCGATCAAGCCCGGCCGTCCCGTCGGTGCCTGCCAGACCTTGAACACTGTCGCGCGCTCCAAGTCGTAGGCGAGCCAGACGTCGGCCCCCTGCCGGATCGACAGCGATCGCGGAATGCCGTCTACGCTGTAGCGATTGATCGCCTCGCGATCGAACGGCAGCGGGTCAGACGCCAGCGATGCGGACGAAACCGCGATCGAAACGAGCAGGGCACAGGGGAGTCCGCGTGCATTCATGCGCATGTCAGGGGGATGGCAGGCATCTCAGTTTTCTGCAACCCGGAGCGCAGACGTAGGCGAAGCCTCGTCTGCAACGTGCGGACGAGTGCCTGCGGCGCTACGTCCGCGCTCCGTCATTTCGAGTGACTGCAAAAAAATGAGTGGCACAGGGGATGGGATTGCGCTGGTAAAGAAACCGATGCAACCGCTTTCCGTTAAGAAAATTCCGTTATTTCCCGCGGGCGCTTAACGGAAATCACCGCCTGCGGGTCCGTTGGATGTAGTCGCCATCCGTTACCTGCACCGTTGCGTCACGCGCCCGTCTCATTCAATTCGCTCTATTGTTCCCACTGCCCCATGCCCCCGCACGATTCCGAACAAGCACGCTGGTTTGCCGAGCAGGTGCTGCCCCACGAGGCGGACCTGCGCGGCTGGCTGCAGGCGCGGTTTCCGGTGCTGACGGATGTCGATGACGTCGTGCAGGAGAGCTACCAACGGCTGCTGCGCGTGCAGGCGACCGGGCCCATCGCCAATGCGCGGGCCTTTCTCTTCGTGAGCGCGCGCAACGTCGCCTTCAATCAACTGCGCCGGCTGCGACGGGAGCGCCGTGATCCGTGGGCGGAGGACGCGATCGCGACGACACCGGCCGAAGACCCCCGGCCACCCGATGTGGTGGCGCGTTCCGAGGAACTGCAGTTCCTCGTCGAGGCGATCGAGCAACTGCCGACCCGGTGCCGTGAAGTGATGACCTTGCGCAAAATCGACGGTCTCTCGCAAAAGGAGGTCGCGGCCCGGCTCGGCATCGCGGAGCACACCGTGGAAGTCCACAGCCGCATCGGGCTGCAGAAGTGCACGGAGTTCTTCCGCCTGCGCGGCTACGGCCGGGGCCGTCGCGCATGAATCCCTCCGATCCAGAATCGGGCTCCGCGAGCGGGGTCGAGGCCGAGGCCGCCGCGTGGGTGGTGCGGCACGAGCGCGGGCTCACCGCGGCCGAGCAGGATGCGTTTTCGTCTTGGCTCGCGGCGCATCCGCGGCACCGCGCGGCGTTTGCCGAACAGCGGTGGAGCTGGGAGGAACTTGACCGGCTCAACGGGTTGCAAACCTCTGTGCATGCCGGGCCCGACGCGCCGCTGCTGGCGCCCGCGGACGGGCGACCAGCCGCACGCTGGCGATTCCTGGTGCCGCTCGTGGCCGCAAGCTTGGCCGTAGTTGCGGCGATCGGGTTTTTTCACCGCCCGCCCGCCGCCGCTCCCGCCATCGCCATGCCGGCGCTGGCCCTGTGTGAGGAGCAGAGACTCGCCGATGGTTCGCAGGTGGACCTCAACCGCGGCGCAGCGATCACCGTTCTGTTCACCGCGACGGAGCGTCGCGTGCGGCTCGAGCGCGGCGAGGCGCACTTCGCGGTCGCGAAAGATCCGGGGCGGCCGTTTTTCGTCGAGGTGGGCGGAATCACCGTGCGAGCCGTCGGCACGGCGTTCAGCGTAAACCGTGGTGCCGAGTCGGTAGCCGTGCTGGTGACGGAAGGAACCGTGGCGGTAAATTCCCCGGGGGGCGCGGACACGGAACGCGCGCCGCTGGTCACCGCCGGGCAAAAAGCGGTGGTGTCGCTCTCGCCGCAGGCTGCCGCCACGGTCGTCGAGGCGGTGGCCGCCGCCGAGATGGAGGAGCGGCTCGCTTGGAAGCCGCGCCTGCTGGAATTCGACGAGGCACCGCTCGCGGAAATCGCGGCGGAATTCAACCGCCGGAACCCGGTGCGGCTCGAAATCACCGACCCCGCCCTGCGCGCCCGCCGGCTGAGCGCCGCACTGCGCTCGGACAACGTCGAGGGGTT
>CAMATV010000138.1 GCA_945861235.1 Opitutus sp. GAS368 | reverse complement strand
CCGATCGTGCGCGCCTGTGAGGCGGTTGATCAGGTTTATGTTTTTGAGCGGGCGGCCGGGGCGAAGGGTTTCCTGAAGCTGACGAAGGAGATTCGGAAAACTAAATTCGATTTCGTGTTTGATATGCAGGGTCTGCTGCGCACGGGTCTCATGACGTCGCGCGCCTTGGCCAAGAAAAAAGTGGGCCGCGGCGATGCTCGCGAGTGCTCGGGGATGTTTTACGATGAGCAAGTGGCGTTGCCACCGGATGGAAAACGGAGCCACGCCATCGATATTCTCCTGCAGTTTTGTCCCGTGCTGGGAGCGAAACCGGAGCTGCGCGGAACGTTGAAGTTCCGCGAAGTGGACAGCCTGAATTTGCGTTTCGCGGCTGGGCGCGGCGGGTCCAAGCCCATCGTGATGTTTCCCGACAGTCGGCGGGCTGAAAAATGTTGGAGTGGGTTCAAACAGCTCACCGAAATGATTCTCCGCGAAGACAAGACCCGGAAGGTCGTCTGGGCGGGGAGCAATTACGTGCATGACCGCGGAGCGTATACGGCGGAGCAATTCGTTAACCTCACGGGCAACACCAGCCTGGTGTCACTGCCGGCGTTGATTAAGCGGGCGGACTGGGTGATTTCCAACGACAGCGGACCGATGCACTTGGCGGCGGCGTTGGGGGTGCGCGTGGTGGGCGTTTTCGGGCCGACGGATCCGCGGTTGTTTGGACCGTATCCACTGACTGCGCCCACGCATGTAGTGGTGCAGGCCCCCGTCGGCGATTTGAAGCTTTTGACGGTGAAGGATGTTTACGCGCGATTCGTCAAGGCCCGGGCCCGATTCAAATAAGCGGACTGGTCCATTGGCGGTTAATCTCTTTAATTTTTTCCATGCTTGATCCCAAACTGATTCGTGAAACGCCCGACGTGGTGCGCGCGGCAATTGCTAAGAAACACCTCGAGGTCGACCTCGATGCCGTGCTCGTGATCGATGCGGCGTGGCGTGCGCAGTTGCACGACGTGGAGGCATTGCGGGCGCAGCAAAAGGGCGCCAATACGGCGATGGCGTCGCTGCCGAAGGGGTCGCCGGAGTTTATCGGTAAAGTCACCGAGATGAAAGCGGTGTCGGCGCAGGTGAAAGAGCGCGAGGGGGTGCTCAAGGAGACCGAGGAAAAATTTAAACAGGCGATGCTCTCGATCCCGAATCTGCCTCACGCCAGCGTCCCGGCGGGGCGCACGCCGGAGGAGAATGTGGTCTACGCGACGAATGGCGACGTGACGGCGGTGTCGGCGAGTGCGTTGCCGCACTGGGAGATCCCGGGCTTCGAGAAGCTCTTCGATTTTGCGCGGGGGGCGAAGGTGACGGGTGCAGGCTTCCCGTTTTACATCGGTGACGGTGCGCGCATCGTGCGAGCGCTGCTGCACTTCTTTTTGGATGAAGACGTGAAGGCCGGTTACACCGAGGTGAATCCGCCGATTTTCGTGAATGCGGCGAGTGCGACGGCGACGGGACAACTGCCGGACAAGGAAGGGCAGATGTATGAAACGACGCCGGATCATCTCTATGCGGTGCCGACCGCGGAGGTGCCGTTGACGAATTTCTTTCGCGATGAAATCGTCGACGAGAGCGCGCTTCCGATCTACCGCTGCGCCTACACGCCATGTTTCCGCCGAGAGGCGGGGAGCTACGGCAAGGATGTTCGCGGGCTCAACCGACTGCATCAGTTCGACAAGGTGGAGCTTCTGAAGTGGGTGCACCCGAGCACGAGCTACGACGAACTCGACAAACTCCGCTTGGACGCGGAGCGGTTGCTGCAAAAACTCGGGCTCCCGTATCGGGTCCTGCTGATGTGCGGCGGCGATCTGGGCTTTTCTCAGTCGAAAAAATACGATCTCGAAGTCTGGTCGGCGGGGCAGAAGCGTTGGCTGGAAGTGTCCAGTTGCTCAAACTTCGAGGCATTTCAAGCGCGCCGGGCGCAGATTCGTTTTCGTTCGAAAGAAAGTGGGAAACCGGAACTGGTGCATACGATCAACGGTTCGGGCCTCGCGGTGCCGCGCGTGCTCGCGGCACTTTTGGAAAATAATCTTCAAGCGGACGGTCGCGTGAAAATCCCCGCGCCCTTGGTGCCGTATTTCGGCAAGGAGTATTTGAGTTTTAGCTGAGTGTGCGTTGGCCGAGTGAAGTCCACGCCGCTCCGGACCGAAAGAACGATGAAACGTCGCGCGAGCCATTGGCAGGAACGCGCGGCGGAGCTGGCGGTGATTTTTCCGCGGGCGCGGCTGCACCCCGCGGTTTTGGCGTGGGCCGAGCAGTCGTCTCGCCGCGCGGTCTGGGCGGTGGGCTTTTCGGGTGGGGCGGACTCGCTGGGATTGCTGTTATTGCTGTGGGCCCATTGGCCCGAGCGTCGGGCGCGGTTACGCGCGCTGCACTTCAACCACCGGCTGCGCGGACGGCATTCCCGCGCGGATGAGGAATTTTGCCGAGACGTTTGCGCGGCGCTGGAAGTGGAGTGTGTGGTCGGCGCGTGGACGGAGGCGCAGCCGGGTGCGAGTGAAGCCGAGGCGCGGGCCGCACGGATGGCGTTTTTCGACGGGGCGGGCCGGGCGCTTTGGCTGGGACACCAGCAGGACGATATCGCAGAGACGATGCTGATGCGACTGGCGCGCGGGAGCGGTACGGCGGGGCTAGCCGCGCCTCGGCCGGTGCATGCGATGACGCGCGGGCGCGTGCATCTGCGTCCGTTACTCACGCTCAAGAAGTGCGAAATCGTGGCGGCGCTGCGGGCTGGGAAGACTCCGTGGCGAGAAGATGCGAGCAACGCACGCGGATATTTTTTTCGTAACCGAGTACGCCGGGATGTGCTGCCGGCATGGGCCGCCGCGGCGAAGCGGGACGCCCTGGGCGGGGCGGCGCATGCCAGGGAACTCTTGGAGGAGGACGATGTGGCGTTGGAAAGCTGGCTCGCGGGATTGCGGACCTTGCGGGCAGACGGGGCGCTCGGATTGAGTAAGCTCGTCGGCAAGCCACGGGCGCTAGTGCGGCGTGCGCTCCATCGTTGGCTGCTCATCCAGCCGAAAGCCGGTGCCCTTTCCCGCCAAGGATTCGAGTCGTTGTTGGCGGCGGTGGCGCGAGGCAATGACACGCGTCACAGCCTCGGCCGCGAGGGTTTCGCGGTGATTCGCGGAAAGATTTTGAAATTCGAACGCATCGGCACAAAGCCCCGTAGTTTCCGACGGCGTGCCAATTGACTTCTCAACGGGGAACATTCACGTTCCCACCTCACTCCACTCAAGGAAATGTCCGAACCCGAAAATAAAAAGTCCCGTCGCGCCCTCAAAAATGTCCCACCGGATCGCTTTCAGCCGAAGATGCTCATCTTCTGGCTGGTGTTGGTCGGTGCCGTGGTGGGGCTGTTGATGTGGTCACCGAACCTCAACACCGCCCCGGAAACTTTGACCATTCAAGACGTCGTCGAGAGGGCAGAGGAAAAAAACATCTATAGTGAGGATCCGCGAAAAGCCGCCGTGATCCGTCCCGATCCGAGCGGTGGACGTGATTGGCACATGATTACGGGCGAGAGCCGCAAAGATGTGAACAGCGCATTTAAGCCGTTTCGCGCGGCGGGACGGGTAACCGACTCCAGCATGGAGCGGTTGCAGAAATCGAAGCTGTTCAGTGAGCAACCCACCACGACGGTCTTGGCCTCGATCGCCGCTCAAGTGATTCCATTTTTGCTCATCATTGGACTGCTGTATTTTCTATTTGTGAGGCAGCTCAAGCAGGCGGGTCGCGGTGCCATGAGTTTTGGCAAGAGTCGCGCCAAATTGCTTACGCGGGACCGTGACAAGATCACGTTCGCCGAGGTCGCCGGTTGCGATGAGGCCAAGGAAGAAGTCTCCGAGGTCGTGGAGTTCCTCAAAGATCCCAAGAAATTCACCAAAATGGGCGGGAAGATTCCCAAGGGAATTCTGATGGTCGGCCCGCCCGGCACGGGTAAGACCCTGCTGGCCAAGGCGGTCGCCGGTGAGGCCGATGTGCCGTTTTTCAGTATCTCCGGATCGGATTTTGTGGAGATGTTTGTCGGAGTGGGTGCGAGCCGGGTTCGCGACATGTTTGAACAGGGCCGCAAGAGCGCGCCGTGCCTGATTTTCATCGACGAAATTGATGCCGTGGGGCGCCAACGCGGAGCCGGGGTCGGGGGAGGCAATGACGAACGTGAGCAGACGTTGAACTCGCTCCTCGTCGAGATGGACGGATTCGACACGAACGAAGGCGTGATCATTATTGCGGCGACCAACCGGCCGGACGTGCTCGACAGTGCTTTGCTGCGGCCGGGACGCTTTGATCGTCAGATCTATGTCGACCTGCCCGACCTCAATGGTCGCGAGCAGATCCTGCGAGTGCATGCGAAGCGTATCAGTCTTGCAGACACGGTGGAGTTGGCCGTGATCGCGCGGGGCACGCCGGGACTTTCGGGTGCGGAATTGGCCAACCTCCTGAACGAAGCGGCGCTGCTGGCCGCGCGTCGGAGCAAGAAAAAGGTTGAGATGATCGACGTCGAGGACGCCCGCGAAAAAGTACAATTCGGACGGGAGCGGCGCCGGTTGATGGATGATGACGAAAAGAAGCTCACGGCTTACCACGAAGCCGGGCATGCGTTGGTGCACGCGGTGTTGGACGACGGCCATATGCCGGTGCACAAGGTCACGATTATCCCGCGGGGGCGCAGTCTCGGCAGCACCATGTTTATTCCCAAAAAGGATGTGCTGACCCAAGAGAAGAAAAAACTGGAAATCCGCATCGCGACGGGCTGTGGCGGACGCATCGCCGAGGAAGTCGTCTTGAACGACATTTCCAATGGTGCCTCGGGTGACATCTTGATGGTGACGAAGATTGCCCGGCACATGGTTTGTGACTGGGGCATGAGTCCCTTGGGTATGATCGCATTTGGTGAGAGCAATGATACGGTTTTCCTAGGCCGTGAAATCACGCGCAGCCAACCCTACTCGGAAGAAACGGCACGGAAAATCGACGCAGAAGTGTCGCGGATCGTGGAAGAGCAGTATCGGCGCTCAAAGGAGATTATTCTTTCGCGTCGTCCGGCGCTCGACAAGATCGCCGAAGCTCTCCTCGAGCACGAAACGATCGAGGGCCGCCATGTGCTGGAAATCCTCGAGCACGGCGAGATTCGTTCGCCGATCATTATGCCGCTGCCGCCAAAACTGGAGGAAACGCCGACGGAAAAAAAGGTCGTCGATAAAGCGGCCAGTTCCGGAGAGATCGGCGGTCATCCAACACCGACGCCCCATCCGGCCTAAGATCTAGGACGACGGAAACGATTCGACGAGATCGTGTTTTTTTGAGGGCCGGCGAGTGCCGGCCCTTTTTTCTGCCTTGGATTCACGGCGGGCGTGCCCAAAGGTGGGTGAACTATTCGTATGAAAATTTGTTGTATTGGCGCTGGTTACGTGGGCGGTCCGACGATGGCGATGATCGCCCTCAAGGCACCGGAAATTGAAGTGCGGGTGGTCGACATGAATCCCGCCCGCATCGCCGCGTGGAATTCGGACACGCTGCCGATCTACGAGCCCGGACTCGATGAGGTCGTGCGGCAGACACGCGGCAAGAACCTGCATTTTACGACCGAGGTCCACGAGGCCATTCGCGCCGCGGATATTATTTTTGTGGCGGTGAACACCCCGACGAAGACCTACGGCGTCGGCGCGGGTCGCGCGGCGGACCTGCGGTTTATCGAGTCGGTCGCGCGGACGATTGCCGAACAGGCCAACGGGCCCAAGATCATCGTCGAGAAATCCACGATTCCGGTGAAGACCGCCGAAACGATTAAGGACATTCTGGCGGCGAATTCCCGTGGCTTCACGTTTGAGGTGTTGTCGAACCCGGAGTTTCTCGCCGAAGGCACGGCGATCGCGGATTTGCAGATGCCGGACCGTGTGCTGATCGGTGGCGAGCGGACACCCGGCGGCGACGCGGCGGTGAAAACGCTGGTGGACGTCTACGCCCACTGGGTTCCGCGGGACCGGATCATCACGACCAACCTGTGGTCGAGTGAACTCTCCAAGCTCGTGGCAAATGCGTTCCTCGCGCAGCGCATCTCGTCGATCAATTCGATCTCGGCATTATGTGAAGCTACGGGGGCAGACGTGGACGAGGTCGCGAATGCGATTGGCAAGGACTCGCGCATCGGGCCGAAGTTTCTCAAGGCATCGGTGGGCTTCGGCGGCTCGTGCTTTCAGAAGGATATTTTGAATCTGGTCTACTTGTGCGAAAGTTTCGGCCTACCCGAAGTCGCGTCGTATTGGGAGAGTGTCGTGAAGATAAACGATTGGCAGAAGCATCGCTTCGCCGGAAAGATCGTGCGGTCGCTCTTCAATTCGGTCGCCGATAAGAAAATTGCCGTGCTGGGTTTCGCCTTCAAAAAAGACACGAATGACACCCGCGAATCGGCGGCCATCGCGGTGTGCCGCGACTTGCTTGCGGAGCAGGCGCGGGTCGTGGTTTTTGATCCGAAAGTGCCGGCGGATGAAATCAGGCGGGACGTGATCGTCGGGGCTGGCCCGGCAATGGCCGGAGCCGATTCACGGCTGACCGTGGCGACCAGCGCGTATGAGGCCGCCGAGGGTGCTCATGCAGTCGCGGTGCTCACGGAATGGGATGAATTCAAGCACCTCGATTATGCGAAGATCTTCGCGGCGATGAACAAGCCGGCGTTTATTTTCGATGGGCGTAATATTCTCGACCTGGAGAAATTGCGTGAACTGGGATTTCGGGTACACGGTATCGGCAAGTGAGTTGAAAGCCGGGGGATGCGGTGGCTGGTTTTCGTTCGTGTGCGCCGCCGGCAAGATCTCCCGAGTGAGCGCGGTGAAATTATCGCTTGCACTGGCAGACGAAAGTTTGCTTCTTTCCGCGCTCTGCTACGCGGCCATAGCTCAACTGGATAGAGCGCCAGACTACGAATCTGGAGGTTTGGGGTTCGACTCCCTATGGCCGCACCAGCTAAAACCCCTTATCTCCTAGTGAGAAAGGGGTTTTTTGTTGGTCGGATTTCGTGTAAAAAGAAACGGCGGTTTTTTCTGTGTACGGTTTGTGTACGGTTTTTCACTCGTCGTTTTCGGTCACGTGAAAACTAGTGGTTTTCCCTGACGAGGGGCGGCTGTCCCGCCGCCGAAAAAGTTTACCCTTTCTTCGCGGGCTTCACGGCCTTCGCCGGCTTCTGCCGGTAGGCGGTGACGCGCACGACTCGTTTGCAGACGGGGTCCCAGACAGGGAATACCGCTGTCTCCAGCTTGCCAGCCTTGATACGTGGGGCGAGGGCCAGCCCGATTTGGCGGGGGGGTAGGCCCGGTCTGTCGCCGAAGCCCCCGCCCAAGGGCAAGGAAAGGGGGCTGCCGGTGTTGTTGGTGGAGTCCCAAGACGTCGTGTAGCATGCGTGGGGCGAAAAAATCTTCGCGGTCCGCGGTCGCGCTGAGAAAATCGCGGGTGACCCAGCCTCGCTATTGCGACTGCGAGCTAAGGTCACGCCGACACGCTGCTAGGCAATCCTTGAGCCGAAACGCGGTGTTGGTAATGCGGCTACGGGCTCCACGTCCTGAGCCGCTCGCATATGCGGCGGCAAGTTCGCCCTCGCATCCACGCCCTGCGGCTGGGCCCAACAATTGCGCGATGGCTATCTGCGACTCCACGAGTGGATCCGCACAACTGCGCCGCAGTTAAAATATATCGTGCCCGACCACGGCCCCACCACGGCCAATCCCACGCCCGCCGGCGCCTAAATCCCCGGTTGAACTGCGGATTTTAGGATGAAGCAAAGCCCGCGAGAAAAGGACACCCTTGATCGAAATTTCCTCCCGCAGCTCATCCGAAATGCTTGAAATGACGCACCCCGCGATCACTCTTGAGGTGCCTCGCATCGTCAAGCGCGTCGCCCACCCAAACCCC
>CAMATV010000137.1 GCA_945861235.1 Opitutus sp. GAS368 | reverse complement strand
CCCGGCGACTACGACTACCTCTGCAGTTTCCCCGGCCACTCCGCGTTGATGAAGGGTATTCTTCGCGTGGAACCGAAGTAACGCCAAACGAGGGCGCGGTCCCCGACCCGCCCTCCCCATCGGGGGTAGGAGCCCGCTTGCGGGCGATCTTCGGCTATTGTCCGCTTGCCTTATCCTTACTCCTTACTTCACGGTAAGGCCATGGAAACCACCGTCACCTCCAAAGGCCAGCTCACCTTGCCGCAAGAGATCCGCCACGCGCTCGGCATTGACGCCGGCACGGTCCTCGAGGTCGAGCTCGGCACCAAGGGGAGCATCGTCCTCCGCAAAAAACCCACTCCGGGTTTCTTCGACCAATTCGTCGCGCTGCAGGCTGACAGCGCCCCCTATCCTACTGGCGATGCAGCCCGCGAGGCCCTCCGCGTCGCCGAGGATCAGGGCTCCTTTGAGGCCACACCCGCCGCAAAAAAACGCCGCACCACCCGATAAGCCATGGCCATCGCCCTCGATTCCAACATCCTCATCGACGTCCTCGGGCAGTCCTCCGAGCACACGCCCCACGCCGTCGAGGCCCTCAATACCGCGCTCTCCCGCGGTGCCCTCGTCATCTGCCCGGTCGTCGCCGCCGAAACCTCCCTCTATTTCGCCACCGCCGAGGACACTGAAGCGACGCTCAAGCGCATGCAAATCCGCCTTGCGCCTTTCGGCTGGCGCGACCTGCACCTCGCCGGCCGCATCTTCCTCGAATACCGCAAACTGTCTTCCAAACCGCGGCATCGCGTTGTCGCCGACTTCCTCGTCGCCGCCCACGCCTTTTATCACGCCGATGAACTCATCACGCGCGATCGCGGCTTCTATCGGCACTATTTTCCCAAGCTGAAAATCACCCACGTCGGCCCGCCGGAAACTTCCTGACGATGTCCACCCCGCTTCCGCCACTCCCATCCGAGCCGCGCCCCGGCCGCTACCGCCACTACAAGGGCAACGAGTATCGCGTGCACCACCTCGCCCGCCACTCGGAGACCCAGGAAGTCTTCGTCGTGTATCAACTCCTCTACGACGACCACAGCTTCTGGCTTCGCCCGCAAGCGATGTTCATCGAAAGCGTCACGCTCGACGACGGTCGGCGCGTGCCGCGTTTCGCCTACGTCAGCGCGGACTAACGTGGCCGAGCGTTCGCCCGCCTGGCGAACGCGATGATTTTAATCGTCGCACCGGTTGCGCGCGGCTGAAATTTTGTGTCCGCCTATCCTCCGCATGCCTACCCTCCGCCCCCTCCTCCGCCTTGCCTTCGCCGCGTGCCTCTCGCTCGCCCTCACGCTCGGCACCCGCGCACAAACTCCCACGGCCACGACCGGCACCATCGAGGGCCGCGTGAAAAACGCCGTCTCCGGCGACTACCTCAACAACGCCCGCGTCTCCCTCAAGGGCACCGAGTTCGTCGCCCTCACCGATGAGAGTGGCACGTTCCGCCTCGCCGGTGTGCCCGCCGGCGCCGCCACCCTCCGCGTGCGCTTCGCCGGGTTCGACGATCAGGAAGTCCCCCTCACCATCACCGCCGGCCAAACCGCGCAACGCGACATCACCCTCGCCAGTCAGGCCCGCTACGGGGAAACCAACTCCACCGTGAAAATGGACGCCTTCACCGTGCAATCGAAGAAAGAAACCGATGCCGCCGCCATCGCCGTCAACGAGCAGCGCGTCGGCCTCAGCCAGAAGAGCGTCATCTCCGCCGATCAGTTCGGCACGCTCCCCGATTCCAATCCCGGCGAACTCATGAAATGGCTCCCCGGCGTCAGCGTGGAGTATTTTGCCAATAACATCGTCGGCGTCAGCGTGCGCGGTTTCGACGCCGTCAACACCGAGATCCGCTTCGACGGCCTGCCCACCGCCTCCGCCTCCACCTCCACGCTCGGCACCGGCAACCGCGACCGCAATTTCGAGATGATGGGCTCCTCCTCGGCCGACATCTCGCGCGTCGAGGTCCGCCTCCTCCGCACACCGGAAGACAGCGCCAACGCGATCGGCGGCTCCGTAAACATGATCCGCCGCTCCGCCTTCGAAGCGAGCCGCGCCCGTTTCACTTACAACGCCCTCTTCACCACCGACCACGAATCCTTCGCCCTCGGCGCCCGCTCCGGCATCCGCGACACCCGCGTCCCCGGCTGGCGCCCCAATCTCAAGGCCACCTGGACCGATCCCGTGTCCAAGACTTTCGGTTACGCGCTCACGTTTAACCACAACGACGTACTCGCCCGCGTGCACTGGTCCTTTCCCACAGTGAATTTCGGTACCGCCGATCAGGCCGCCGCCGCCCGCGCCCGCCTCGCCGCCGGCAAACCGCTCACCACCGTCAGCGCCTCCAATCCGCTCCCGACCACCGAGGGGCTGCACGACAATCCGAAACAGGATGTCACCGACAGCGCGTCCGCCAAATTCGACTGGAAGCCGACGCGCGAGCTCAAAGTGGCCTACTCCATCAGCGGCGGCCGTTACCAGGAGCGCGCGGGCGACGACATTCGTTTCACTTGGAACACCGGTGCGCAGAGTACCGCCGTGACCGCCGCCGTCCTCGACGCCCCGCTGGGCGCCCCCGGCACCAACGACGAGCGCTCCGTCTACGGCAATCTCGGCACCGGCTCCATCCGTTACGACCTGCGCGAAGCGTGGCGTAATGGAACAAAAGATACGTTCACGAACGCCCTTGATTCTGAATGGCGCCGCGGGGACTGGCAGCTCAACGCCGCCGGCTCGTTCTCCCGCTCGCGACATACGTTCCGCGACACCGACGACGGCTTCTTCGGCAGCAACACACTCTCCGGCTCCACGCTCCCGCTGACGGGCCTCGGCACCGGCACCGCTTCCCGCCAACTCATCACCCTCAACTTCCTCGACAACGGGCCCCAGTTCAACGCCCGCACCATCAAGTCCCTCGCCTTCACCCCCGCCATTGGCACCACCGCTGCGAGCAGCGGCCCCGAGATCAATTGGCAGGACCCCGCCAACATGACGATCGGCGGCGCCGTCTCCCGCACCGGTAAAACCGAGGAGTCCATCGCCGCCCTCCGCCTCCGCGCCAAACGCACGTTTTCAATCGCCCAGAACCCTTTCTCCGTCCGCCTCGGCTACGACTTCGACGAACTTTTCCGCAACGTGCAGCGCTACGATTCCAACCTCTGGACCTTCGTCGGCCCCGACCACCTCGCTGCGACCGCCGATGACCACGCCGCGCAGATCGCCGCCGTCAATGTCCTCCCCGAACGCGACACCTACTACGATTTCCCCGCCGTCACGCGCACAAGTATGCGGCGCCTCTACGCGCTCTACCAAGCGCATCCCGATTGGTTTCAATACCGCGACGCCGAGTCCTACCGCTTCTCGACCACCGAGCCCTACGAGGTCAACGAGCGCACGTCCGCCCCATGGCTTGAGTTCAGCGGCGCACTTTTCCGCAACCGCCTCACCTACTCCGGCGGCGTGCGCTACGAACGCGCCGCAGCCGTCGCCCTCGGCAGCCTCGACCGCGGCGCGCGCTACGTGACAAGCCGCGGCCTCGTCGATCAAAGTCTCGCCGGCAACCAAGCCCGCTACGTGCGCAAGGGCGCGCGCGGCACCGGCCAAAACGAGGGCTACTTCCCGAGCCTCCAGCTCAACTACAGCCTCCGCGAAAACCTCCTCTTCCGTATCGGCTGGGCCAAGACACAGGCCAAAAATCGTTTCGGCCGCGCGATTATCCCGAGCACGAGTCTCGACTACAATCCCGTCACCACCGGCACCTACGCCGGTCTCGCCGTCGGTACCGCCAACCGCCCCAACCCCGCGCTCCGCCCTTGGTCCGCCAATAATTACGAGGTCCACTGCGAATACTACACCGCACAAGGCGGCGTCATCAGCCTCGGTGGTTTCCTCAAAGACATCAAAAACGTCCAGGTGCAGCAGCTCATACTTCTGGATACGCCCGAAAAACTCGCCGCCCTCGATCTCGAACCGTCGTTCCTCAATTTCCAGAGCACCACGTGGATCAACCGGGGCATCGGCCAGGTCAACGGCGAGGAGCTCTCCATCCGCCAGCCCCTCGACCACTGGCTCCCCGCCTTCGCCAAGGGCCTGAGTCTCACCGCCAGCTTCAACCACAACCACCTCGCACGTTTCAACTATACCGCCGGCAATATCGGCAGCGATTTCCAGAACTACTACGAAAACCAGTTCAAGAGTTCGGTGCGTTACAATCGGGGCAAACTCGGCGCCACCGTCGGCGTCATCCGCAACGGCCGCGTCTATCGCCAGCGGCTCGACATCGCCGCGTCTGCGACCAATCCCGCCATCCGCGGCGACAGCTTTTTCCCGCCCTACACGACCGTCGATTTCAGCGTCGAATACAGCGTCACCCGCTGGGCCCGTCTCTTCGTCTCCGGCCGCAACGTCACCAACGCCCAAAAGACACGCTACCGCGTCGTCGACGGCGCCCCCGACTGGAGCCGCTTCGCCATCGCGAACAACCTCGGCTTCACCTACACCGCCGGCGTCACCGGCGGCTTCTAAGATTCGGCGGACTGCAGTCCGCCTTTCTAGCCAATCGCGCCCCGTAGCCTCGAGCACCCCGTAACAGCGAGCGCCCCGTAACAGCGAGCGCCAGCAAGCCGACCCACGCCCCACCCCGTAGCGGCGAGCGCCAGCAAGCCGACCCACGTTTTGTCATTGCTCGGAGCCGCAGGCGACGCGGCAATCCCTCTGACCCGCGCTCCATGCACGTCCTCCTCGCTTTCGACAAATTCAAAGATTCGCTCACCGCGCCGCACGCGTGCGAACTCACCGCCGCCGCCCTGCGCGAACGCCACCCCGATTGGACGCTCGACCTCTGCCCGCTCGCCGACGGCGGTGAAGGCTTTTGCGAAATCCTCACCCGCGCCGCCGGCGGCACCGTTGAAACGCACACCGTCACCGGCCCCCGGGGCACCCCCACGCTCGCCACGATCGGCTTCGTCCCCCTCGCCAACATTCCCAGCCCCGCCCGCACCCTCCTGTCATTGGACATGGGTCATTGTTCATTGGACATTCCACCGACCGTCGCGGTCGTGGAGATGGCCACCGCCTCCGGCCTCGCCCTCCTCGCCCCCGACCAACGCGACCCGTGGCACACCACGACCCTCGGCACCGGCGAACTCATCCGTCTCGCCGCCGCCCGCCCCGGCGTCGCCGCCATTCTCCTCGGCGTCGGCGGCAGCGCCACGAGCGACCTCGGCCTCGGCGCCCTCGCCGCCCTCGGCCTCACCTGTCACTCCGCCGACGATGCGCGCGTCTCCCCTCCCATCCCCGCCCACTGGCCCCGCGTCGTCCACCTCACCGGCTGCCTTTCCCTCCCCAGACCCCAGACCCCAAACCCCGTCCCCTTCCCCTCCCGCCCCGTCTCCTCCGGCTCCTTTCCTACCGACCCGCTCCCACCGATCCGCATCGCCTGCGACGTCACCAATCCCCTCCTCGGTCCCCGCGGGGCCGCCGCCACTTACGGCCCACAAAAAGGCCTGCGCCCAGCCGACCTCGCCCGCCTCGATCACGAATGCGCGCGCCTCGCCCTCCTCCTCTGCGCGCACACCGGCCGCCCCAACGCTCTCATGGACCTCCCCGGCGCCGGGGCCGCCGGCGGCATTTCCTTCGGCCTCATGGCGGCCGCCGATGCGAAACTCCTCCCGGGGTTCGATCTCGTCTCCGCATGGCTCGACCTCGAACGGAAACTCGCCGCCGCCGATCTGGTTATCACCGGCGAAGGCAGCTTCGACGACACCTCGCTCACCGGCAAAGGTCCCGGCGCCGTCGCCGCCCGCGCTCTCGCCCTCGGCAAACCCGTCCACGTCTTCGCCGGTGCCGTCTCCACGCTCACACCCCGCGCCCACCTCACCCTTCACGCGATCACGCCCGCCGGCACCCCGCTCGCCCAAGCCCTGCGCGCAGCCCCCGAACTCCTCACCGCCGCCGTCCGCCAGTCCCTCTGACCGCCCTTCGCGCGTCCATCATCTGTAACCTAGCGGGCGAAAAAACCCGCCATCCCGTCTGACGCTCATCCGTGCGTTCAGCACGCTCTTCGCACTTTCAGTGCGCTTTTGGACGTGACCGCGCCCCGCTGCGCAGCCCACTCTCCAGCACCTTTATGCTCGGCGCGCTCCGTCTCCCGTTCCTCCAGCCTCTGCTCCCGCTCCTCGTGACGCTGCTCGGCCTCTTCGGTTGCAGCGCGAGCCAGCCGCCGACTCCGAAGCCCACCGCACCGTTCGTCACCCCGCAGATCACGGTCACGCCGCCGCCCGCGCCGGTAGAAAAATCCAGTCCGTTCCTCCTCGGCATCGACGTCCTCGAAGCCGACGGTTTCGCCGCCGTGAAAGGCAAACGCCTCGGCCTCCTCACGCATCCTGCAGGTGTCAATCGCCGCGGCATTCCCACCGCCGATATCCTCCGCCGCGCTCCCGGCGTCAAACTCGTCGCCCTTTTCGCCGTCGAGCATGGCATCAACGGCGAATTTTCCGCCGGGAAAAACTTCAACGACTACATCGACAAACGTACCGGCCTCCCCGTCCGGACGCTCTACGACGGCAAGACTCGTAAGCCTACCAAAATCCAGCTCCAGGACCTCGACGCCCTTGTCGTCGATCTGCAGGACATCGGCACACGCAGCTACACGTTTATCAGCGCCATGAAGGGCGCCATGTCCGCCTGCTTCGAATACGGCGTCGAAATCATTATCCTCGATCGCCCCAATCCTCTGGGCGGCCTCAAGGCCGACGGCCCGCCCATGGACGCCGACCTCCTGAGCTACGTTGGCGCCTTCCGCGTCCCCTACGTGCACGGTCTCACCATGGGCGAACTCGCCCGCATGACGAAAGACGCCCCCGAGGCACCCGGCCGTCACGCCCTCACCGACGCCCAACGCACGAAAGGCAAACTCACCGTCATCCCTATGCGCGGCTGGACCCGCTCGATGCGCTGGACCGAGACCGGCCTCACCTGGATCCCCACCTCGCCACTCATCTCGGATTTCGAAGCCGTCAAGGGCTACCCGATGACCGGCCTCGGCTGCGAACTCGGTGGCTTCAAACACGGCGTGGGTTCGCAATATCAGTTCCGCGGCGTGCTTCACCTCACGACCAAGATCGACGTCTACGAAAAAGAACTACGGGCCCTCAAACTCCCCGGCATCGACTTCCGCCGCGTCAGCGCGCCCAACACCAAGACCGGCAAAGCCGGCACCGGACTCTACATCGAGATCCGCGACTACGACGCCTGGCGCCCCACCGAGCTGAATTTCCATCTCATGCGGCTCGCCTGTAAACTGGAACCTAGAAATCCGTTTACCTTCGCCCCCACTCCGCAACGCAGCCTGTTTCTCAATCTGATGGGCTCGCGCGCGTTCTTCAATGACCTCGCCGCCAACGGCAAAAACACCGATATCGAGCGGTGGCTCAAACAGTGGCGGGAGCAGGCGAAAATCTACCAGCAGCAGAGCCAAAAATACTGGCTCTACCGCTGACCCGTCTTGTCCCTCTGAGCCCGGCGAAGAATCCGAGGGGATTCCCGAACCACCATCCCGTCCCGCCCCCACCGATCTCACAACTCCCACGGGCTTTCTCCCCGCACGCCGCCGGCCTGCTCGCGTTCATTCCCCATGCCCTCGTCGGCGGCCTCGCCTTCCTCGGTGGTGGCGGCCTGGTCATCGTGATCGGCGCACGGCTGGTGTTGAGCGCGTATGCCTCGACGAAACTCCATCCCTCCGCCTAATCCTCCACCATGGCTCCTCACGGAAAAATCCTGCGCCTCCCGCCCAATCGCGTCTGGCGCACCTATCTCGGCGGCCGCACCCTCGACCAACTCGCCTCCGAGGTGGGCGGGCACGTCCCTGTGCCCGCATTCTCCCCCGCCGACACCCACTTCCCCGAGGACTGGATCGCCTCCACCACCCGCGCCATCAATCCCCCCGACGCCGCCCGCCACACCGCCGC
>CAMATV010000136.1 GCA_945861235.1 Opitutus sp. GAS368 | reverse complement strand
TGGATCGTGATAAACCGCCGCCGCGCCGTCTTCGCTTTGAGCGCCGTCACCTCGATAAATCCGCGCGCCAAATCCACCTCCTTCCACTCCAGCCGGAAAATCTCCGCTTGGCGCAGCCCGGCAAACGCCCCGATCACGAGCGCCGGCAGAGTCTCGACCGACGCCGCATTCAAGAGCTTCGCCAGTTGTGCCGGCGTGAAGATGGCGGCGGTTTCGTTACCGACGCTCACCTTTTCGATTTTGACGACGGGGTTCACCACCGCGTAATCGCGGCGCACAGCATACTCGAAAAATGTCCGCACGACCGCACGAAAGTTATTTTGCGACTGCCCCGAGAGCTTAAGCGACGTCAACCAGTCATCGATTTTCGCCGTCGTGATTTCCACTACTATGCTCGTGCCGAACGTTTCCTCGAATCTGCGCAGTCGATAGTAGATGTCTTTCAGGTAGCGCTCCTTCCTCCCCTTCTGTTTTTTCGCCGCCGTGTATTCCACGATGAGTGCAGACACCGTGACACTCCGCCGCTTGGCCTCGAGGTAGTCGATGTAGTGCTTCACCGCCTGCGCGATGGTGTGGCCATACGGTTCCAGTTGCTTGGCGCATTTTGCCGCCATCACGCGCACGTAGTCGGGCAGGGTCAGGCCACGTTGCCCTTCGTTGGAAAGCTTGGTTTTCTGGTCATTGGCGAACTTCTGAGCCTCGTCTTTGCTGCCAAAAAAATTCCGATGGCGCTTCCAATCTCCCGCCATAAACCGCGCCCGATCTTCGGGTGGCGCACCCGGATTGAGCTTCTCCCAAGCGACGACTGCGACCGCGCTCGGCCTCCCGCCCGTGCGCCACTCGACGACGAACTTTGACGTTGAAGAGTGTCGGTAGGAACCCACCTTAAAACTTGTCGGTCTCATTCGGTCATAGTCGCAAACAGGCCTAAAATTGTCAATAGCGTGTCAATGGAGAAAATGGAGTATTCCATAAGTCGTTAGCGCGGTGGTAGCTCAGCTGGATAGAGCAGCGGTTTTCTAAACCGCCGGTCGGGTGTTCGAGTCACCTCCACCGCACCACTCTCTCTTTGAGGGAGAGGGTGCCACCTCCGGTATTCAACAGTCGTGTACAGACCTGAAACTGGCCGGATCAACCGCGAAACAGCATCGGTTGCGCAACACGGTCTCACGCGGCGGCGCCCGTCCAACCAGGACCGAACCGCTCGGTCCGACGTCCCACAACTCGCCGAGTGGCCAAATTCTGACCGTCCGCCACGGATCGGAAGTGCATCGGGTCCGCGCTTCCCTGACGTTCTTGCATGCCTCCTCCGCGTCACCTCCAGCTGTTCCTGATCGTGTTTGCCGTTTACAACCTCTCGACGGCCACTGAATCCACCCACCCGCGTTTTAGCTTCGGTTCTGGCCCCAACCTCGTCGGCACGAACGTGGGTGCCGAAACTCTGTTTACCACCGCCCGCGGCTACGGATTCGAATCCGGCGGCGCGTTGATCACGAGGCCCGATGGCGTCGAAAGCACCCGTCCCTTCTATTTCTCTGCGACCGTCCCGATGGAAGGAAACTACCTCGTCACGGTCACCTTTCCACCTCGCACCGACGCCACGATCAAAGCCGAACTCCGCCGTCTCGTGATCGAAAACGTCCGCGTTCCCAGCGACGCGCCGGCCGCAACGCGTACCTTCCTTGTCAATACGCGCATCCCGAAGATCGCCGCCGTCGGTGACCTCCAGCCCGGGGCCGTGCGCCTCAAGGCACCGCGCGAAACGACCCAAGAAGCTTGGGCGTGGGACAACGTGATCACCCTCGAGTTCAACGGCGCTCATCCCGCCGTCTCCGCCATCGCGATCACGCCCGCCCCACTGTCGACGCCGACGATCTTCCTCCTCGGCGACTCCACGGTCTGCGACCAATCGAAAGAACCTTTCAACAGTTGGGGCCAGATGTTTCCGCGTTGGTTCAAGCCCGAGGTCGTAATCGCCAACCACGCCGAGTCCGGCGAGACCTACCGCGACTCCATCGGCCGCCGTCGTCTCGACAAAATCCTCAGCGTGATGAAGCCCGGCGATTGGCTGCTCATGCAATTTGGCCACAACGACCAAAAGCAGATCGCCGCCAAGACCGGCGGCCCCTTCACCACCTACCAAGCCGAGATCAAGAAACACGTTGACGCGGTCCGCGCCCACGGCGGCACCCCGCTCATTCTTTCGCCGATGGAGCGCCGCGGTTTTGACGCCGCCGGCAAAGTAATCTCATCGCTCGCTGACTACGCTGAAGCTGCCCGCCAATCCGCCCAGCAACTCAAGGTCGCCTTCATCGATCTCAACGCCCTCTCGAAACTATTCTACGCAGCCCTCGAAGCCCGCGGCCCCGAATTTTCCCGCCAAGCGTTCGCCGGACAAGACAACACCCACCACAACAACTATGGCAGCTACGAACTCTCGAAAGCCATCGTTCAGGCCATCCGCGATCAAAAACTCCCGCTCGCGAAATTCATCGTCGACGAATTCACCTCCTTCGACCCCGCTCACCCCGATGACCCTTTGACCTTCGCCATTCCCGCCAGTCCCAACTTCAGCAACCAACGTCCACTCGGTGACGAAGCCAAGTAGCCTCCGCCCACTCGCCGCTGCCAGCGTTCAAGCCCCGTCCCACGACCTCGGCGCACCGTTCACTCTGTCCGACCTCCGGGGACGAGGCCCCGTCCCTACGCAAAGTCGGCGCAGACACCCTCGTCGATTTCGACGCCTCCACGAAGAAGCACGAACGAGCGATGCGGTCCCGCGATCTCAAACTATCGGGAGTCGTTGTGAGTGAACGGAGCTGCCCCGACGACGGCACGCCTGTCCGGGTACGTGACGGTTCCACCCTTGAATTGCCCGCTGTGTATCACCCGCTGCGCTCGTTGCTCGGCTGCGTGGTTAATCCCGATCAACCAATATCCTGAGGTGGCGTCGCGGAAACCCCGCAACATCGCTCCGCACCGCGCGTCCGTCCTCGCATGCCCAACCCCCACGAATCCGCGCTCACCGCCTTGCACGTTGCTCCATGAGTTCACCTGTAGACTCAACAACTCTAACGCCGGAGGCGTCGCGCCTCATGCCGCTGATGCTCGTGCTGTTCATCGGCAGCGGCTGCGCCGCACTCATCTACGAAATCGTCTGGTTCCAACTGCTTCAATTAGTCGTCGGCTCTTCCGCCGTTTCGCTCGCGGTGTTATTGGGCACGTTCATGGGCGGCATGTGCCTCGGTAGCCTCGCGCTTCCACGTCTCATCTCGTCCGCCCGACATCCCTTGCGCGTGTATGCGTGGCTCGAGCTTGGCATCGCGCTGTCCGGCCTCGCCGTCCTGTACGCCATGCCCGCAATCACCCAGTTATACTTGGCAAATGCCGCCACCGGCCTGTGGGGGATCATCTTGCGCGGCCTCGTGTGCGCCGCCTGCCTGCTGCCCCCCACTCTGTTCATGGGGGCAACGCTTCCCGCCATCGCGCGGTGGGTCGAAGCCACTCCCCGCGGCATTTCCTGGCTTGGCTTCTTCTACGGCGGCAACACCGCCGGCGCCGTCGCCGGCTGTCTCGTCGCCGGCTTTTATCTCTTGCGCGTCCATGACATGGCCATCGCCACGTGGTGTGCCGCCGGCATCAACGTCGCGATTGCCGTCCTCGCCCTCGTGCTCGCCCGCAAGCTTCCCCACAGCTCCGCCTCCGCGGAATCCAACGCCAACCGCGCCGACCCCGCCCTCCCCTCGGTCGAGCGAGGTGGCGACCGCGGCGTCCTCGTGGCGATTGCACTCTCGGGTATCTGCGCTTTGGGCTCCGAGGTGATCTGGACTCGCCTGCTCTCGTTGCTCCTCGGAGCCACGGTCTACACGTTTTCAATTATTCTAGCGGTGTTTCTCTCCGGTCTCGGTCTCGGCAGCGCTCTGGGCGCGCTCATCGCGCGCAGCAGTCCCCACCCACGACTCATCTTGGGCTGTTGCCAAATCCTTCAGGTTCTCGGGATCGCTTGGGCCACGCACGTTCTCGCGACTTCCCTCCCGTTTTGGCCGATCGATTCCGCGATCGCCACCAGTCCATGGCTCAAGTTTCAACTCGATCTCGTTCGCTGCGCGTGGGTCATTTTACCCTCCGCCTGTCTATGGGGTGCGAGCTTTCCCCTCGCCTTGGCCGCTACCACCGAATCCAGCCGCGACTCCGGCTTACTCGTGGGACGGGTTTATGCGGCGAATACCGTCGGGGCGATTGTCGGCGCCGTTGCGGTGAGTCTGCTTTCAATTCCTTTGATCGGGACTCAGCACACGGCGCAAGTCCTCCTCATCCTCTCGTTCATCGCAGCGCTGGTCACATTTGCGCCGCGCCATCTTTCCGGCTCGATCACGCTTGGATCGGCCGCGGCCGTCGCGCTCGTGCTCGCGACCGGTCTGCCCGCCACGCCCTGGCAGCTCATCGCTTACGGCCGACAAATCCACTCGAACGATACCACCGCCAATGTCCTCTTTGTTGGCGAGGGTATCAACGCTTCCGTCGCGGTCACAGAATCGAGTGCCGGCGGGCGTTTCTTCCACGTCAGCGGAAAAACCGAGGCGTCCAGCCTTTTCAAGGACATGCGGCTCCAACTCATGCTCGGCCATATCCCCGCCCTCCTCCATCCTCAGCCGCGCTCGGTGCTCATCGTGGGTTGCGGCGCCGGCGTGACCGCCGGAACGTTCGTCACTCACCCGACGATCGAGCGCATCGTGATTTGCGAGATCGAGCCGCTGATCCCACGCGCCGTCGCCACTCGTTTCGCCAAGGAAAACCACGACGTGCTCCATGATCGCCGCGTCGAAGTCATCTACGACGACGCCCGGCACTATCTCGCCACGACGACCGAAAAATTCGACATCATCACCTCCGATCCGATTCACCCGTGGGTCAAAGGCGCTGCCGTGCTCTACTCGCAGGAGTATTTTGAAATCTGCCGACGCCACCTCAACCCGGGCGGCGTCGTCACGCAGTGGGTACCGTTTTACGAGAGCAATCGCGCAGTCGTGCAGAGCGAGATCGCCACCTTCTTCTCCGTCTTCCCCCACGGCACCATCTGGGGCAACGACGACGAGGGCTACGGCTACGACACCGTCATGCTCGGCACGCTCGATCCGCTCACCGTCAATCTCGACGCGCTGCAAACGCGACTCGATCGCCCGGACCATGCCGTCGCGCGCGACGCCTTGGCCACACTCGGCCTCGGCTCCGCACTCAACCTCATGTCCACCTACGCCGGTCAGGCGTCGGACCTAAAAACGTGGCTCGTCGGGGCCGAGCTCAATCGCGACCGGAGCCTCCGCCTGCAATACCTCGCCGGGCTGCAACTCAACTCGAACCGCGGCTCAGACGCGTTCAACGAGATGCTCCGATACGTGGCTTTCCCCGAGGAGATTTTTCTTGGCACCACCTTTCGTCGCGCCGCTCTCCGCAACGCCCTGAAATCGCCAGCAGTCCCTCCCGTCACTCCATAACCGTGCGGCTTGAGTCCGGCCGTGCAGCCGGCCTCGCCTTTGCCGACACGCTCACACCGTCGTTACCCGACCGCTGGAGTCACCGATCCGCTCGATCCCCTGCACCCCCAAGCGGTCGGTCATGCTCAGGAAAAGATCGCTCATCGGCCGACCGCCGAGGTTAACGTGCCGTCCTGACTCCAGCGTGCCACCCCCGCCGCCCGCGAGAATGACGGGGAGATTGTCGTGCGTGTGACGGTTGCCGTCGGCGTTGCCGGAGCCGTAAACGATCATCGAATTGTGCAGCACCGAGCGACCGTCGACATCCTTCGTCTGTTCCAGACGCTTCAGGAAACGCGCAAAATGCTCCATGTAGTAGCGGTCGATCCGCGCGATCTTTCCCATCAGGTCCGCGTCATTGCGATGGTGAGAACAATAGTGGTGGCCCTCGGCAATACCGATCTGCGGATACGATCGGTTCGAACCATCACCAGCCAGCAGCAGGGTCGCCACGCGGGTCGAATCAGTTTCGAAGGCCATCGCGAGCAGATCGAACATGATATCCATGTGCTCCCCGAAATCGCCAGGAATACCCGCCGGCGCGTCCACGCGTGGATCCGGCAACGCGCCAAAGCTCTCCGTCCGCTGAATGCGCTGCTCGATCTCACGCACTCCCGTCAGATACTCGTCGAGCTTTGCACGGTCGGATTGACCCAGCTGCGTCTGCAATGACTTCGCGTCGTGCATGACGAAATCGAGCAGAGATTTTTGCGTGGCTTGGCGCTGGCGGAAATTAGCCTGCCGCTCCGCGCCTGCACCACTGCCAAACAACCGCTCAAAAACCAACCGCGGGTTGGGCTCCGGCGTCATCGGCACAGAAGGCGAGCGCCATGAAAGATTGTATTGGTAAGCGCAGGAATAACCGGAATCGCAGCGACCGGATTTGCGGACACTGTCACAGGACAACTCCAACGACGAAAATCGCGTCAGGTGGCCGATCTGTTGCGCGGCCACTTGGTCGACAGAGACCCCCACCTGAATGTCGGCGCTGTCCGTTTTCCGCGCCCGCGCGCCGGTCAGAAACGTCGCATTCGCCCGGGCATGATCACCGGCGCCGTCGTTGCCGGCCTTCGCGTTTTGGTGATTTAGGCCGCCCAGAACTTGGAGCGACGACTTGAGCGGCGTAAGCGGCTCCATCGTCTTGCCGAGCTGAAAGGCCCGGCCCTCGTCCGTCGGCCACCAATTGTCCTGATGAACACCGTTGGGGATATAGACAAACGCCATGCGCAGCGGCGCACCACTCGCGGTCGTCGCCAAACCCGTCGCGCCTTTCGCGAGCGGGGCCGAGGCGGCTCGCAGGCGGCCCGGGAGCGTCGACTCAAAGAGCGGCAGCGCCATCGATACGCCAACTCCACGGAGAAACTGGCGGCGACTCAGCGCGAAGTGGCGTTGGTTCGCGAGATCGGACGGGGCAACAGCAGGCTGGTTTTTCATGGGGAGGGATTCGCGGGGAATGGTGACGACGGGGACGAAATTGAGGTTAGCGCGGAATTCCCTCTCCGCAACGTCTGAAACGGCACCGAGTTGATGACTCCGTTCACGAGGACGGACATCCGCCCACCTTCGCGCTCCAGCGCGTCCACGATCCGGTCCACCGTATCAGTATCGCGATACGTCAGCCCTCGGCCCAGGGCGTAGGTCAGAAGTTTTTCCGTGAGACAACGGTAGTAGTCGAAGCGCCGCTCGTGGGTGAGAATGCGCTTGAGCTCGCTCACACTGGCAAATCGCTCGCCCGTTACGAGGCGACCGGCCACCTCGATTGTTTGGCCCGCCTCGGTCTCGCGCCACGTGCCCAGCGCCGTGAAATTCTCGAAGGCGAGCCCCAGCGGATCCATGCGCTCGTGGCACGAATTGCACAGCTTGTTCTCACGGTGCACCGCCAGCATCTCACTCAGCTTCGGTTCACGGCCGCCGAAGCCCTTGGCGGCATCCTCCAGCGCCGGCACATCCGGCGGCGCCGGCGGCGGTGGCGTGCCCAAAATGTTTTCGAGCACAAACAGTCCACGCTTCACCGGGGATGTGCGCGTCGGATTAGACGTAACGGTCAGCACCGCCCCGTGGGTGAGGATACCACCACGCGGGCTGCCCGCTGGCAATTTCACGAGCCGTAGTCGGTCCCCCGTGACATCCGGCACACCATAGTGGGTCGCGAGGCGCTCGTTCAGAAAAGTATAATCGCCGTCGATCAGCTCGAGGGCGCTGCGATCCTCGGACAAGACGTGCGAAAAGGTCATCTCCGTTTCGCTCCGCATCGCCCGCCGGGTCGCTCCATCAAACTCGACGCGGCTGCCGTCGCGGTTACGCGTCGCGCTCACGCCCAGCACGGCGCGCGCGTTGATCGGCACCGATTCGACATCCCGCACCTGCAACCACTGCCCCGTAAAGTTTTTCACGAACGCCTGCACTTTCCGATCGGCCATCATGCGCGTCACTTGGGCGGGTAGCTCCCGCCGAAGCTGACCCTTCGCCGCCAAGCCCGTCAGCTCTGCATCCGGCATCGTAGACCACAAAAAATACGACAGCCGCGACGCGAGCGCATACTCGTCCGCATGCGCATAGGC
>CAMATV010000135.1 GCA_945861235.1 Opitutus sp. GAS368 | reverse complement strand
GCGGCATCGATGACGACGTCCCGGTGCAGCTTGGTCGGCGTCATCACGACGATGGCATCGACGTTCTTATCCGAGAGGAGTTCGCGATAATCGGTAACGGCGCGTGTGGCACCGAATTCAGCGCGGACGGATTCCGCGACCTCACCGCGCACGTCGGCGACGGCGTAGAGCGTCGCACCGGGGACGCGGTTGGCGAGGTAGCGGGCGTAGGCGATGCCCATGCGGCCGGTGCCGACGAGGGCGAGATTGAGTTTGGATTTCATGGGAGAAAGAGAGGAATAAGCGGCTTTGCGGTGGGGTGGGCTTCAGCCCGCCTTCAGGGTGGCTTTTGCAGACGGAAACCTGGCGGACTGAAGTTCGCCCTACTTGATCAGCTCGATGGAGACCGGCGTGAACTCGGCGATTTTTTCTCCCGCGAGGAGCTTCACCGCATTCTCCACCGCGGTGCTGCCCATCCGCGCAGCAAACTGGGCCACGGTGGCGCCCATCGTGCCTTTCGTGATCGCCGCGCGGGCTTCGGGCTGCGCATCGAAGCCGACCACGACGATCTTCCCGGTCTTGCCCGCCGCCGCGATCGCCTCGACCGCGCCGAGCGCCATCAGATCGCTGCACGCAAAGACTCCGTTCACCTGCGGATGGGCCTGCAGAATGTTTTGGAAAACATTATAGCCCTGGTCGCGTTCCCAATTGGCCGGTTGCGACGCGACAATCTTGAGCCCGGGAAACTTCGCGACGGCTTCGCGGAACCCGCGGAGACGCGAGTCGCCCGTTTCGTGGCCGGGAATGCCTTCGAGCACGGCGAGTGCGCCCTTGCCGCCCAACTTGGCGCCGATGAATTCACCGGCCAGCTTTCCACCGTCGTAGTTGTCGGAGCCGATAAACGTCGCGATCTTTCCTCCGGCTGCGGCGAGCGCCTTCTCGTCGGCGCGGGTATCGACAATCACCACGGGAATGCCCGCTTTGTTGGCTTTCACAATCACCGGGACGATCTCGCGCGAGCCGCTGGGCGTGATGCACAAGGCGGCGACCTTTCGCTCGATGAGATTTTCGATGATCTGCATCTGCCGCTCGACATCGATCTCCCGGTCGGCGGCTTGCACAACCAGATTCACGCCGAGTCGCTTCGCGGCCTCTTCGGCGCCTTTTTGCATATCGATGAAAAACGGGTTGTTCAGCGTTTTCACCACGAGGGCGATCGTGGGTTTGCCACCGGGCGCGCCCGCCGTAGCTGAGGCGGACGTGGGTTCAGTGCGGTTGCAGCCCGCGAGCAGGGCCAGACCGCCGGCGATGAGACTCAGGGTGAAGAGGCGGTGGGTTTTCATGGGGGAAAATCTTAGCGTTTCGGGCGCTTGAAGGCGGTGTCGAGCAGCACGGCGAGGATGATGACCGCGCCGATCACGACCTGTTGGATAAACGAGGACACGCCGAGCAGGTTCAGGCCGTTGCGGAGGACGCCCATGATGAGCGCACCGATCAGCGTGCCGACGACGCTCCCCTGCCCGCCCAGCAGACTCGTGCCGCCGATCACCGTCGCGGCAATCGCATCCAATTCGTAGTTGATGCCGGCGATGGGCTGCGCCGAGTTGAGCCGAGCGGTCAGCATCACGGCGGCGAGTGCGCTCAGGAGTCCGCAGACACCATACACGAGGGTCTTGTGCAGCCGCACGCGGACCCCGGAAAGCAGCGCGGCCTCCTCGTTGCCGCCCATCGCGAAAAGATAGCGGCCAAACGGCGTGCGTCGCAGCACGAAGTGGGCGATCACGTAAACCACGATCATGATCACGACGGGCACGGGCACCCGAAGAATTTCACCGGTCGCGATCCAGCGAAACTCTTCGCCGAAGCCGGACACCGGACGGCCATCCGTGTAAAGCAGCGAGCCGCCCCGGGCCACACTCATGATCCCCAGCGTCGCGATAAAGGGAGGCAGCCGGCCGAAGGTGATGAGCAGGCCGTTCACGAGGCCACACGCGAGGCCCGTC
Organism: Opitutus sp. GAS368; assembly: GCA_945861235.1. Lineage (GTDB taxonomy): Bacteria > Verrucomicrobiota > Verrucomicrobiia > Opitutales > Opitutaceae > GAS368. The sequence continues at coordinate 6,119 of CAMATV010000135.1, read as the reverse complement.
ATGAGACCGGCGAGCAACGCGAGCGGGACCGGCACGGCGCGTTGCAACAAACTCGCGGTGACGACACCGGAAAACGCGACGAGCGAACCCACGGAAAGATCGATCCCGCCACTGATGATGACAAACGTGAGACCCACCGCGATGACGGCGTTGATGGATGTCTGCTGGGCGACATTGAGCAGATTGGAGACCGTCAGAAAATGCGGCGTAAGCGCCCACAGCACGGCACAGAGCACGAACAGTCCGACGAGCGTGCCAAACTGGCGACCCGAGTGGGCGAGAAATTCACGCGGTTTCATGCGGCGTGGAGCCCGGCGCGACCGAGCGCGGCGGCGAGGAGTTTTTCCTGCGTGGCCTCGGCGGCGGTAAATTCACCGGCGATGCGGCCCGCGTGCATCACCAAGATACGGTCGCTCATGCCGAGGATTTCCGGCAACTCGGATGAGATCATGAGAATCGCCGCTCCGCGCGCGGCGAGTTGGTTGATCAGCTGGTAAATCTCGACCTTCGCGCCGACGTCGATCCCGCGGGTCGGCTCGTCAAAGATGAACACATCGGCCTCGGTCGTGAGCCATTTGCCGAGCACCACCTTCTGCTGGTTGCCGCCGCTCAGCGTGACGACGCGCTGGTGCGGACCGGGGGTCTTGATCCGCAGCTCGGCGATGCGGGCGGCGGTCGCCGCCGACTCTTGCTCGACCTGCATCACTCCAAAACGGGAAAACGCGCCGACGCTAGGCAGGCACGTATTTTCCTGCACCGAGAGCCCGAGGACGAGCCCTTGATGCTTCCGGTCTTCCGTGAGAAATCCCAGACCGAGGCCGATGGCGGCACGCGGAGACCCAATCTGCCGTTCGCGCCCACCCACAAAAATTCGCCCACCGTTGATGGGATCGGCACCGAAAACGGCCCGGGCCAGCTCCGTGCGGCCCGACCCCATCAGGCCCGCGAGGCCGACGACTTCCCCCTGTCGAAGCGTGAAATTGATGTCGTGCAGCACACCGTTGCGCCGCAGCCCCGCAACGCGGAGCGCTTCGTCGCCGACGGGTGCGGCTTGTTTGGGGAACTGATCCTTGAGGTCGCGGCCCACCATCAGCCGGACGAGTTCGGCCATCGTCGTTTCGCCGATCGAACGCGTGCCGACATGACGACCGTCACGCAAGACCGTCACGCGGTCGCCGATCACGAAGAGCTCTTCCATGCGATGCGAAATATAGACGAGGGCGACGCCCCGAGCCTTGAGTCGAGCGATGGTGGCGAAGAGTTCGCGGATCTCCTGCTCGGTCAGCGCCGAGGTCGGTTCATCCATCATGAGCACCCGGGCATTGAGCGAAAGGGCTTTGGCCACCTCGACCATCTGCTGTTGCGCGACGCTCAGGCGGCTGACGACCGACCGCGCATCGATGGCCACGCCCAGCTCGTCGAGGATTTTTTGCGCGGCACGCAACAACGCGCCTTGATCGATCACGCCCGCGAAGAGGCGCGGTTCGCGGCCGAGAAAAATATTTTCTCCCGCGGTGAGGTGCGGGATGAGGTTGAATTCCTGATAGATGATCCCGAGCCCCAGCGCCTGCGCGTGCCGCGGGCCGCGAATCTCCACGGGCGCGCCATCGAGGAGCACCTCCCCGGCATCGCGCGCGACGGCCCCGCTGATGATCTTCATCAGCGTGGATTTCCCCGCCCCATTCTCCCCCAAAAGCACGTGCACTTCCCCCGCGCGAAGTTCGAGATCGACCCCATCGAGTGCCACTACCCCCGGGTAGGCCTTGCGAATCCCGCGCAGCGTCAGGACGGCACGCGGTGTCTGCGGAGGGGCCGACGGGATCGCTTTCATCGTCAGAACAGGTTCCGGCCTTGGGCGCGCGGCGCGGCGAGCACGCCCAGAATATTCGCGAGCGTCGGGGCGATGTCATCGACCCCGATGCGTTCGGTGCGCACGCCGGGCTTCACGCCGACGCCATACCACAGCAACGGCACGTGCGTATCGTAGCCATAGGGCGTGCCGTGATTAGTGCCCGTCGGGCGATCGAGCCAATACGGCTTGGGAGTGTAGAGGACATCGCCGCTGCGCAACGGATGGAAGCTCAACTGCGCGGCGGCACCGAATTCCCCCGTCGCGCGGTGGGCCGCGAGTTCGGTGCGCGTGAACGCCGTCGCGACAAACGGAATCGTCAACAGCGCGTCGCGCAGCACGGCCTCGGCCGCCGCCGGGGCCACGTTTCGCTCTTTCAGCACGTCGACCGAAAAAATGAGAGCCGTGCTGTCGGTGACGAACCAGCGGCGCCCCTCGGGCAACGCACCGAAGGCTTGAGTGAGCGCGGCCTCGCCCGTGGACAGCACCCGCTTATGGTCGACTCGCCCGGCGTCGATACCGGGTGAATAGGCTTTCATTCGCTCGGGCACCGGAGGAGCACCGTGGTCGCCGGTCAGCAAAATAGTGCAGTTCTTTAATCCGACCCGGGCGTCAATGACCTTGAACAAGTCCGCCAACATCCGGTCGGTGCGTAGCATAATGTCCATCACCTCGTGACTGTCCGGACCGTAGTCATGACCAATCGAATCGTTCACCGAAAAACTCACACAGAGAAAGTCGGTCACCCCGCGGCGCCCGAGATTTTCGTTTTCCAGCACCGCGCGGGCGAAATCCATGAGCACCTCGCTCTTGAACGGCGACAATTCGAACGCGTTGTAGAATTTCGTGCCAATCGTGGCCTCTCCACCATCGATCCGCTTCGGCAACGTGCGCCCGAGCCCCAAGTCGGCATATTCCCACGGCACGTCGTCGGGCCCATGCAGCGCCTCATAGGCGGCGAGCGGGAGCAACCGCTCCCAGGTTTTCCCAAAGAACGACTCGACGCGGCCGGCGTTGTTGAATGCCTGCACCCACTCCGGCAGCTGCTTTTGATAGTGGGTCGATGAAATCATGCGCCCCTTGTCCATCCAGTAGGCGGCATCGGCGAGTTTGCCACCGAGCAGAATCGCCGAGCGGTCCTTGCTCGAAATCGCGATGATCTTGGGGCGACCGGCGTGCGCGAGTTTGAATTCGTCACTCACCGTGGTGGCCAGAAGATTGCGGGGGGATGCCCCCGATGCCACCTTGGCCGTAGGCAGTTTTGCGCCGCCCCGGGTCGCACCGAGGCCGATGAGTTGCACCGTGTCGTCATCGATACTGTTCACCTTTTTCAGCGTCGCACGATCCAACCAGTCGTTGGCGACGATCCCGTGCACGTCGGCGTGCACCCCGCTCAGAATCACGGCGTGACCCGCGGCCGTCTTCGTGACGGAGTGGCGGTAGTGGCAATCGGTGAAGTGCACGCCCTCATCCAGCAGCAGCCGGATGCCACTCGGCACAAAGTGCTCCCGGTAGCGCGCGATGAAATCACCGCGAAATTGATCCACCACCAGCACCACCACCAATTTCGGAGGCTCAGCGGCCGGCAACGACGCCGCACCGGCCAACCCGCCGCATAGAACGAGTGCCGCACACAACAGAAGACGAGAGGACGAGACGAAGGGCATGGGTCTAGGGAGAGCAGTGGCGTGGCGGGACGGAGAGATCCAAGGCAGCAAATGAAACGCCGTGATAACGTTTACATTTTAAGGTCAATTCAAGTCTAAATAGACCGGTTTTCACGACGATGCACAGAGGGAGATGACCGATGCGCTAGGTGGAGCTACGGGTCACCAGTTCGGGCAGAAGGCGAACCGTCACCGGGGCACGGTCCGGGTCCATGATGCGCTTGAGCAATAGCTCCATGGCCTGGCGCCCCACCTCGTAAGCCGGCTGCCGCACCACCGTCAGAGGAGGATCGAGCGCTTCGGCCCACGGCAGGTCGTCGAAGCCGACGATCGCGACGTCTTGCGGGACGCGCAGGCCGCGCTGATGGATCGTGGCGAGCGCGCCGACCGTCATCAGATTGTTACAGACGAAAAGAGCGGTGGGCGGCTTCCGCAAAGCGAGCAATTCATTGGCGAGGATGCGACCGCTCTCCTGCTTGAAATCACCGGCGCGCATCAACTCCTTCCGCACGGTGATCCCACGCTCGGCCAGTGCATCCAAGTAGCCACGACGGCGCTCGCGGCTGGTCGAGACCTGAGACCGACCTTCGATCAGGCCGATGTGCTTGTGCCCTTTGTCGAGCAGATGGGATACCGCTTCAAACGCGCCGCGGTGGTTGTCCACCTCGACCAAATCGGTCTTCAGTTTGGCCATGCTGCGATCCACACACACGACGGGCATCCCCGTCGCGGCCATCTCGATGACGGCGGCATCCGTGTCGTCGAAGGGAGGGAGCACGATGCCGTCCACTGATTCGGACAGCATCACGTCGAGGTAGAAACGCTCTTTCTCGGGGTTTTCATCCGAGTTGCAGAGCAGGAGCGCGTATTCGGCGGCATAGGCGGCATCCTCCACCCCGCGGGCAATCTCGGCATAAAACGGGTTTTGAATATCGGGAATGATCAGCCCAACGAGGTGGGCCCGGCCGTCTTTCATCCGCAAGCGGCGGGCCACGCGACTCGGGCGATAGCCGAGTTCGCGCAACGCCTGCTCGACGATCGCGCGCGTCTCCGGGACAACCTTGTCGGATTTGTTCAGCACCCGGGAGACGGTGGCGATGGAGACTTTGGCGCGTTGCGCGACTTCCTGCAGGCTGGCCATGGGAAAGTTTTATTCGACGCCGCAGCGGGATTGTCCACGCATTTGTCCGCCGCACGGTCGATCAGCCAGGAAATCCATGTAATCGATTTCAGTCATGTCTAACGTGCGCCGGTAGCGAGCGGGAGCAGGAAGTCCCGCAGCTCGGGGAGATGGTCCGTGCCGATGAGGTCGACGCCGGCGGCGTGCAGCAATTGCCACACCTCCGGCCGGTCCGGTGTATTCCAAAAACGAATCCGCCGGCCCTGCGCGTGAGCCTGGGTCACGTGCTCGCGGAGCTTGGCGCGGTCGGCCTCGGGCATCGCGCCGGTCCACTTCCAGGTGGATACTTTTTGCCAATTGTCACTCACCCAGGGCACGAGCGTCGCCGGGGAATTCGTGGCGAGGTCTTCGATCCGGCCGTCGATCGCGACATAGCGTTCCGGTTGGGCGGCGACTTCGGCGCGGGCGCGATTGCCCGACAGGACCACGGTCACGGCCGCAGGCTCGACGACGCCCGCACGAAACACCGTGAGAATATCCGCGTAGCCGCGCAGGACTTCATGCAGCGCCTGATAGGTCGCCACGGCTTCGGTTTTCACATCGACGAGCAGGGTGACCGTGGGTCCCTGGCGATAAACGCGTCCGCCGTTTTGTTTCGCGCGTTCGCGCAACGGATCAAGGTAGAGCACCTCGAGCGTGCGCTCGGGCTTTACGGATTTCCGGTCGTGGGCCACCAAGAGACGTCCTTCGACCAGGTGGATATCCGCCTCGATGCTGCCGAAGCCGCACGCCAACGCGTCGTGCAACGGACGCGCGTGCTCGTAGTCGTTATGAGCGTGGGCGCGGAGGAGTGGAGTGGGTTCAGCCGACCAAGCGACTGCCGCCGCGCAGAGCGAGAAGACGTATAAGCAAAGCCGGAAACATTGATGACGCATAAAAGGGCCGCGCGTGCGGCGGCTTACCTTCCGCGCGGCACGCCACTCGGTGCAATCTTAAGGTCCGTGCCCGCCACATCCTCCCACGCGTAGTAGTGGAAGACCTTACCCAGGCTCATCGCAACGAAGAGTCCGTGAGGGAACTTGGGGCCAAGTGCGAGACTGGTGACTTCACTGCCATCGCTGTCGATCGCGGAGACGGGCACGGTCTTGACCAGCGTGTGTTCGTGCGGCCGACCAGGCTCGCCTTCGCGCTTGTAGATGCGAAACCGATCTGCCTGCTGATCGGAGACGAGGATGTAGCCGGTGCCGTTGGTGAACTTGTAGAATGAAATGCCCTCGTGGTCATGCGCGTAGCCCGTGGTGCCAAACACGGCGAGTTCCTTGCCGGCATCGGGTGCGTCGGGATCGGCCGCATATTTGCGCACGCCAAAGCTCTCATCGGAATAATAGACATAGCCAAGCTCGGCATCGACGCCGATCGCCTCGATTTCCTTCTTACCGGAGTAGGCGCCGAACTGACGGACGAGGCTCATCTTGACCTGCCC
>CAMATV010000134.1 GCA_945861235.1 Opitutus sp. GAS368 | reverse complement strand
TCGGCAAGGCGCGCGCGTTTCTGGACAAGGAACTCGTCGCCCTCTGAGTCACGCCCGGCCTCCGCCGGCAGCCCCCGGCCCGGCCCACTCCAAGCAAACACCTACGATGAGCCCTCAGGATACCCCTGCGAAGCCATGGCTTCGCGGGGATGTTCTGCTCTGCGGTTGGCTGGTCGCGGCGGCGATTAGCTTGGGCCAAGCCGTGGTGCCCAGCGTGATCTAAGGTCAACGCGCGACATGAAGTCGGCCTCGCTCGCGATCAGAGAACAACGTTTGCGCGTTTGATTAAATCAGTGAGGTCGACCGACGCCCTGGGTGGCTTTCCGCCGCGTTTGCGACGGGGAAATCACGCGAGCTGCGCGGACGTTGAGAAATCGGGTATGCATCTAGGCGGCTTTGCTTTTGTTAAGCGTATATTAATGTCGAATACAAAACGGCGTGTACTATCGAGCGAACGGGGGCGGATAGGGATCGCCGCATCCAGTCCGGGAATCGGACTTCAGGGTACGCCTGAACGATTCGAGGGCGGCGTTGTCGTAACGATTGCCGATACCGACCGAATGTCAGTCCGCTTTTTCGCGTACGACGATACCCACCAAAAGAGTTGCGATTGGGAAACGAACGGTGGAGCGGAGTTGACTGGGCCGCTCAGCCGAGGGGCAAAGGTCCGCTAGGGGACAACAGCGGTCGCCAGCGTGGGGAGTTTGAATTCCTTGAGGAGTGCGTCGATTTTTTCAACTTTCTCGGCGTGAGGTAGCGCCGGATGCAAGCCGGTGTGGCGAAGAGTGCCGTCGGGCGCGATGATGGCCATGTGGGGGATGCCGGTGATGCCATAGTCGGGGTTGAAAACTTCTTCGTCACTGAAACCGATCGTCCACGTGATTTCCTTGGCCTTGATGTAGTCGCTCATGAGAGACATTTCCTTCTGTGGATCTCCCTTGGTGTCGATGCGCTGGGGCTGAAGACCGGAAATGGAACCCTGGATACTGGTGACACCGAGGACCACCACAGCGAGGTCTTTGTAATGGGCGGTGAGCTCGCGGACCTGCGGAAACGACGAGACGCAAGGGCCGCACCACGTGGCCCAAAAATCGAGGACGACGACTTTCCCCTTGAGGTCGGCCAGCGTCTTGAGGCCGGGGAGGGTGGCCCATTTGAAGTGGAGCTGGGGGGCGGGTTTTCCGACGAGGGAGGCGCTCGCTTCTTTGGCTTTGGCGCGACGATCAAGTGCCGTCAGCGCGCTGTCCGCAGCGGCGGCGGGTTTGGTGCCCGGAAAATCGACCTTCAGCCGATTCAGCAACGCGCTCATTTTTTCCGCATCATTGAGCACCTGTCCGTAGAGCGTTGCCTGCATGAAGAGAATTTGGGCCACGTCGTCAGTCCGCTGGGTGGCGTATTTGGTGAGCAAGGCATCGAACGCGGCAAGTTCGGGGGCGAGATCGGCGGCGGAGGATTTTCCGGCGCGGAGCTTGGCTTGGATCTGATCGACCAGAATTTTGAGGTCGGCGACCGGCGGGGTGGTCGCAGGAGCGGTTTCCTGAGCGAGCGAGGTGACGAGCGATCCGAAGCAAAGGAAAAGCGCGGCGAGGAGTGGGCGGTAGTTCATGGATAAAAAAGAGGCGGGAGGTGGGGGGCTTACCAGTGGGCGTAGTCGCCCTTTTCGAGGCTCTTAGTGAACTCGACGAAGAGCTGAACGCAACGTTCCACATCCTCCAGATCGACGACTTCGCTGGGGGTGTGCATGTAGCGGAGCGGAATGCTGACGAGGCCAGTCGCGACGCCGCCCCGGCCCATTTGGATAGCGCGAGCATCGGTGCCTGTCGGGCGGGGATCGGCTTCGATCTGGTAGGGGATTTTCAATTTTTTCGCAGCGGCGACCAAGCGGGCGAAAATCCTTGGGTTGATGTTGGCGCCGCGGCAGAGGATGGGGCCGCCACCGAGCTTCGTCTCACCGTATTTGCGGTTGTCACAGTCGGGGTGATCGGTGGCGTGGCCGACGTCGACAGCGAGGGCGATGTGGGGATCGACGGCGTGGGCGGCAGTGGTCGCACCGCGGCAGCCGATTTCCTCTTGGGACGTCGCGACTGCGACGACTTTGGCGGCGAGTTTCTTGCGATCCTTGTCCTTCGCGAGCCGGATCAGGGTTTCTCCAACCACATAGGCGCCGACTTTATTATCGAAGGCGCGGGCGGTGCCGACGCTGCCGTGAATCAGTTCAAATTCGTGATCGTAGGTGGCGACGTCACCGATGGCGATGCGGGCGAGGGCGTCTTTTTTTGTGCGAGCGCCGATGTCGATCCAGATCTCGTGAATCTCGGGGACCTTTTTGCGGTCGGCGTCTTCCATGAGGTGGATCGCGCGTTTGCCGGTGACGCCCTTGACGGAGCCGTGGGCGGTTTGAATGATTACGCGGCGGCCGGAGATAATGGTGCGGTCGTGACCGCCGATCGTATCGAAGTAGATAAAGCCGTCCTTGTTGACGTAGGTGAGGATGAGGCCGAGTTCGTCCATGTGACCGGCGAGCATGAGGACGGGGTCGCCCTTGGGGTTGAGCGTGGCGAGGCGATTGCCGAGGGCGTCGCCGGTATAGGCGTCGGCGGCAGGTTTCACATGGCGGTCAAAGACGGCCTGGGCCTCGGCCTCGTAGCCTGAGGGCGAACGGGCATGGAGGAGCTCGGAGAGGAAAACAGGGACTTGGTAGGTCGACATGGGTTTTAGTCTCGCGCCCTGATGTCCGGGCGCAAAGCGTTTCTTCGAATGACCATTTATCCCGCCATCGACATCAAAGGTGGCCGCGCTGTGCGGCTGCTCCAAGGGCGTGCCGACCAAGAGACCGTGTATGCGGCGAATCCGGCCGACGTGGCCGCGCAGTTTTACGCTGCCGGCAGTGCGTGGGTCCACGTTGTGGACCTCGACGGAGCCTTTGCAGGTGAGCCGCAGAATCTCGCGGTGGTGCAGGCGATCGCGGCGATCGGGATGAAGGTGGAACTCGGTGGCGGCCTGCGCACGCGCGCCGCGGTGGAGCGGGCGCTGGGGTTCGGCGTGAGTCGCGTGGTGATCGGCACACGCGCCGCGGAAAGCGAGCGTTTCGTGGCCGAACTGGTGGAGGCGTTTGGCGATAAGATCGCGGTCGGCATCGACGCAAAGGACGGCAAGGTCGCGGTGAAGGGCTGGGTGGATACGACGGGCACGGGTGCGCTCGATCTCGCGAAGCGGATGGATGCGGTGGGCGTGCAGACCATCATCTACACGGACATCGGCACCGACGGAATGTTGACGGGACCAAATTTTGCGGCCCAGGAGGCGATGTTGAACGCGGGGAAATTCAACGTGATCGCGAGCGGCGGAGTGAGCCGTCGCGAGGACGTGGTGAAGTTGGCGGAGCTCGCGCGACGTTACGCTAATTTGGACGGAGTGATCGTCGGCAAGGCGCTCTACGAGAAGCGCGTGGAGCTGTCAGATCTGCTGGAAATCGCGCGCTAGGTGCGCGAAGAGCGCCGGGAAACAGCGGTCGATTGATTCCCGCCGGGAGGGCGATGACGGGCGATATCGATTTTGATGAAACGGGGCGCGCTCATTTTACGGCGGCCGCGTGGTGGTCGAGGCCGTGCCGCCGCACGCGCCGCGCAGCGCAATCGGCGCTACGGATTTGACCTTCGTTTCGAAACGGTCTCGGCAATCTCCTCGAGTGCATACGTGACGATTTCGGCGAGGGTCGGATGATACCACGGTGCGCGGAGTAAATCGAAGACGGTGGCTTTCATCGCGAGCGGGCCGCTGAAAAGATGGATGAGTTCGCCCGCGTCTTTGCCCACAATTTCGGCACCGAGGATACGGCCGCGCTGCGGCTCGGCGATGACCTTCACGTAGCCGTAGTTCGCGTCCATGAGAATGGATTTGCCGTGGTCGTTGAACGGATAGCTCGCGACGAGGTAGGGCGTGCCGGCTGCGTCGAGTTCGCGTTCAAGGCGGCCGATGGTGGCGAGTGGCGGGTCGGTGAAGACGACGGTGAGGAGGAGCGACCAATCGATGGATTTGATTTTTTTCACGCCGGCGGCGTGGCGGGCGGCGAGTTCGCCCTGTTGGATGGCGACGTGGACGATTTCGACGGGGCCGGAGCAATCACCGCCGGCGTAGATGTGCGGCACGTTCGTTTGCTGCCAGCGGTTCGTGATGATCTGGCCGTTGGGGCGGGCGCGGACGCCGGCGGCGGCGAGATTGAGGGTGGCGGTATTCGGCTCGCGGCCGAGGGCGTTGAACAGGTGCGCGGCGCGGCGGGTGATTTTTTTCCCGTCGTGGAGAAACTCGACAGTGACGCCGCGACGGTCGGTCGTGATACGCTCGAGCTTCGTGCCGGTGAAGAGCTCGATCCCCTCATCAACGAAGGCCTGTTGAACCACGGTCGCCGCAGCCGCGGAGTGGTCGCGCAGGAGGTGGGCGCTGCGTTGCACCAGAGTAACGCGACTGCCGATGCGACTGAGGAACTGGGCGAGTTCGCAGGCGACGATGCCGCCGCCGAGGACGATCACGCTCTTGGGGATGAAATCGAGATCGAGGACGTCGTCGCTGGTCCAGAATTTTGATTCGGCGAGACCCGGCACGGGCGGGACGCTGATTTTTGAGCCGGTGCCGATGAGGATGTGTTGGGCGCTGAGCCGACGTCCGTCGGAGAGCTCGACCGTGTGCGGATCGAGGAAACGAGCGTGGGCGCGGATGAGGTCGAATTGGCCGGAAGCGAGCGCCTGTTCTCGGTAAGCGGCGAACTCGCTGATGATTTTTTTCTTCCGCGCATGGATGGCTTTCATGTCGGCGCGGGCGGAGGGAATTTTGAGGCCGAACGTAGTTCCTTTCTGCGCGAGATGGAGAACGTCGGCCATGTAAAGGAGCGTCTTGGAAGGCATACAGCCGCGAAGGATACAGAGACCCCCGAGGTCGCGGGCACCGTCAACGATGGCGGTGCGGAGACCGAGGGAAGCGGCGACGCGGGCGGCGTTGAAGCCGGCACTGCCGCCGCCGAGGATGAGAAAATCGTAGGGCTTCATAAAATGGGAAAGGGCAGGGAAGCTGGGCGGTGGCCGCAGGATCGGCGCTAGTTTTCGCCGGAAAACTTCAAGCGTGCGAAGGAAAGCCGCGCGGCTCCGAGGACGGCGATGATCGCAAGGGCAATCGACGGAATGGAGCTGGGGCTGCTGGGCGGGATCATGGTGAGGTGTGAGTGCTGGGGGTTACCGCTAATAAAAATAGGCGAAGGCAAGCGGCGCGCCATGGCAACCAGCGTGATCGGCGAAAGGCTTACCCACCCAACGAACGGAAGACGGTGGGCGCGTTTTGAGGGCAGCAAGCATGCGGTCAGCTGGACCGCGAAGGGCGATCGCCGGGCCGATGACGGGCGTGCCAGCAGGGCTGGTCGAAGGGATTTTGGACCGCTGCGTGCGCGGAGTGGGTGGCCGCCGACGCGATGAGGACGCGAGTCACCCCGACACGGAGGCAGCACAGGACGATGAAGGCTCGGCTTGGGCAATCTCGCGAAACCCTGCTGCCAGGATTGCGAGAACCGCAGTCATGGGCTGAGTTGAGGACGCATGAATCACGACGCGCACGAAAATTATTCCGGAAAACGTCTGATTGTTTTCGGTTGTGGGTATGTCGGCGCCGAGGTGGCGCGGCGGGCGGTTGCGCGGGGACTCGGCGTGACCGCATTAACGCGCAACGCGGCGCAGGCAGCGGCGCTGCGTGCGGAGGGGATCGACGTGGTGGTGGCGGAATTGGCCGGTGATACGTGGCACCGGCAGATTGGCGGCGGGGCCGATTTCGTTTTGAACTGCGTGAGTTCGGGTGGGGGCGGGATCGAAGGTTATCGGCGAAGTTATCTCGAAGGAATGGCCTCGATCCTCGTTTGGGCGCAGTCGCGCGGTGCCGCCGGGACCATGGTCTACACCGGCAGCACCTCGGTTTATGGGCAAGGGGGTGGCGCGCGCGTCGATGAGACGGCGGCGGCGGACGCGGCGGGGGAGCGCGCCGGAATATTGCGGGAGACGGAGAATCTTTTGCGGGCGAACAACGGAGTCTGCGCGCGCTGGTTTGTGCTGCGACTCGCCGGCATCTATGGACCGGCTCGGCATCACTTGTTGGAGCAGGTGCGATCCGGTGTGGTCGCGGGGCTGGGGGACTACCGGCTCAATTTGATTTATCGTGATGACATTTGCACGGCGCTGTGGGCGGCCTTCGCAGCGCCAGCGCTCGTAGGGAGCGAAGTGATCAACCTCGCGGACGATGCGGCGGCGACCAAGGCGGAGATCACTACGTGGCTCGCCGCGCAACTGGGTGTGCCGCCGCCACGTTTCACGGGGGTGCCCGCCGAGGGCCGTCGCGACATGACGCCCGATCGGGTGATTGTGAATGCGAAAGCGAAAGCGATGCTCGGATGGCGGCCGGAGTATCCGACATTCCGAGAGGGCTACGGAAAAATATTGTCGCGTTAGGATTGGCGCAGTCTCTCAACTCTTCCCTTCAACCCTTAACTCATCAAAATTTATGGCCGGTGTAGGCACACTTCTTAAACAAGCTCAGAAAATGCAGCGCGGTATCGAGGCGCTCCAAACCCAACTCGAGGCGAAGGAAATCGACGTCACGAGCGGTGGCGGTGCGGTGAAACTCAAGGTCAGCGGCGCGGGTAAATTTCTCTCGCTGGCGCTGGACCCGGACTTCTTGAAAGAGGACGCAAAGATCGTGGCCGACACCGTGCTCGCGGCCGTCCAAGACGCGGCGAAGCAGGCCAAGGATTTTAATGACAGTGAAATGCAGAAGGTGACGTCCGGATTCAAGGTGCCGGGCGGTTTCTAAGCGGCGACCCCGGATCGCGATGACGCCGGCGTTTGAAAAGCTGCAGAAACATCTGAAGCAACTGCCGGGGTTGGGCTACCGTTCCTCCGAGCGGATTGCCCTCCATTTGCTGGTGGAGAAGCCAGCGGAGCTCGCGGCGCTCGTGTCGGCCTTGGAAGAGGCGGCGCGGGCAGTGCGCCGCTGCGTACGCTGTGGTAATCTCGCGGAGACGGACCACTGTGCCGTCTGTGTCGACGTGCGGCGCGACCGCTCGGTCGTGTGCGTGGTCGAGCATGTGCCTGACTTGGTGGCGATCGAGCGGAGCGGGGCGTATCGAGGTTCGTATCACGTGCTGCACGGAAAGCTGTCTCCGATCGACGGGGTGGGGCCGGATGAGCTCAACCTCGCGTCGCTCCGGGCGCGGGTGGAGTCGGGCGAGGTGGTCGAGCTGATTCTCGCGTTGTCGAACGATGTCGAGGGCGAGGCGACGTGCCACTACTTGACGGAGCATTTGCCGGCGATGGCCGTGGAGCGATCGCTGAATGTCACGCGGATTGGCTTCGGTTTGCCGAGCGGCGGAGGCGTCCTGTATGCCGACTCGGTGACGCTCAAGAGCGCGCTCGAAGCCCGGCGAATTTACCGGTGAACAGTGGCGCGCCGGCGACCTCCGGGTGTCGCGGGAAGTCGGAATCCAGTGCCATTCACCTTGGGCGCGCGGGGCTCAGCGATTTTTCCATTGTCAGCCCACCGGGCCTTGCACACATCTGACGTAGGTTTTGCGGGCGTAGTATATCGGTATTATGTGTGCTTCCCAAGCATGAGAGGCGGGTTCGACTCCCGCCGCCCGCACCACTTCATTCCTCCGCTGAGCCGCCCCGTGGTCGAGCGCGAGCAACGGTTCACAACGGGCCGGAACCAATCAGTGATCCGTCGACGATCAACCGGGGGTTCTGCATCGCTGTGCGGTGGTGGCCGAACCCGTCCGGTTCGTAGAGCGGGCGGATGTTCAGCCCCGTTCCGAGCCCGATCTGAGAAATCCTGCCTTCACGTTTGCCGGGTCCACGGCGAAGTGAACGCCGGTCTGTTATTTTCGATTCAGTTTGAGGTAGGCTTCGGCGTAGCGGCGGCCGAGATCACGGTAGCTGTCGGCGTCGAAATGGGTTTTGTCACCCTTGTCCTTGAGGCCGTCGGAATTGACGAAGGCGGTGTGCGGCACTTTCGCTGGGAGATCGCGGTGAGCTCGGTCGACTTGAGTTTTGAATTCGCTCCAAGGGCTGCCGGCGAA
>CAMATV010000133.1 GCA_945861235.1 Opitutus sp. GAS368 | reverse complement strand
TACTTTTTATTTTTGTCCCAGCCCTCGGCTTTGACCACAGATTCTAGGGTCGTGCGCGGCCCGAAGGTGGTCGGCAGGACGGCGGATTTTCCAAGATACTGAAGGGCGCGGATAACCGATTGGACTTCGTTTTTCTTGGCCGAGCGGGCGGAGGACGCGAGGGTTTGGATGTTGGCGGCGTAGGGTGTGGCGAATGTTTCGACCTGTGCGTGCGTGGCCGCTTCGTCTTCGTAGACGAGGGATTCAGCGAGGCGGAGCATTTGGGCGGTGCCGGAAAGTTTCGCGGCGTCGGCGCGGACGGTAGCGGCGATGGCCTTGCGCTTGAGGGTGGTGGCGTCGGCGGTGAGGAAGCCATCGGTGCCGCCCTCGACGGAACGGGCGGGCAGGGGGCGATACCAGATATTGCGGAAGCGAACGGGATTGCCGTGGTCTTGGAGCTTGAGCGGGCCCTGCGCGGGGAAGGGACCGGTGACCGAGCGTTTCTGGTGACCGCCCGGGCCTTCGAGGGGCGTGTGGTCCTGCACGAGGACGCCGTTGCAGAAGACGGTGAGGTAGCCGGGATCGAGGACCTTGGTGCCCTCGTAGACGGGGCGACGGAAGATGATATCGATCATTTGGTATTCCCCGGGAGCGTGGAGGGCGTTCGCGAGCGGAGGATTGATGCCGTAGACGGAGGCGGCGAAACCGTCGGCGTAGGTCGGATTGTTGTAGTTGTCGAGGACCTGAACCTCCACGAGACCCATGAGAAAAATGCCGCTGTTGCCGCGGCCCTGACTGTTGCCCTGGACGTTTTTCGGGGCGGCCCATTCGACGTGGAGCTGGCAATCGCCGAATTGTTCCTTTGTGCGGACGTATCCGGATTTCGGGACGCACTCCATCGCACCATCCTTCACGATCCACTTCGAAGGAGCGCGCGGGGCGTCGGCTTTGGTGTCAGCCTCCCACTTTTCGAGTGAGGCGGAGGTGCCATCGAAGAGGATAATGGCGTCGGAGGGCGGTGTGCCGGGCTGGGTGGCGGAGCTGAACGTGCCGGGCTCGACGCGTTTGGGCTGCGGGCGATTTTGGTCATGGATGGACCACGGGTGGTGCCGATCGGGGGCGTCTCCGTAGAACGGCGAACCGGTGGACTGAGCGGCTGGGCTGAGCGAGGGGAGCAGCGAGGCGAGACCGAGGACGAGGCAGGCGGAGTGGAGTTTCATGGGGAAAGGAGAGAAGGGGAGGGGAAGGACCAAAGGACCAAGTTAGGCCGGACGGGATCCAAGCTGGCCAAAGGGGAGTGGCAAATTGTAATTGAGGCTGTGCGCATGAATTCACCGCCGAATATTTTGTGGATCGTCACCACGCAGTGGCGGGCGCAGGCGTGCGGTTACGCGGGTGATCCGAATGCGCGGACGCCGCGCCTCGATGCTTGGGCGGCGCAGAGCGTGAACTATACGCAGGCGGTGACGCCGCATCCGTTCGGGCCGATGGCACGAGCGGCGCTGTTGACCGGGGTGCCGTCGCCGCAGAATGGCGTGCGGAATTATTTCGATGCCTTGCCCGCGGGCGCGCGGACGATTGCGCAGGAGATGAATGAGCGCGGGTATGCGACGGGGTTTTTTGGGAAGTGGGGGGTGGGCGAGCGTGACCCGCAGGTGCCGTTGGTGGGTGAAGCGGCGGCGCGACTGATCGTGCCGGAAGGGGCGCGCGGCGGCTTTCAAACGTGGGAGGGATTTGAGGGAGGGTTTTTATTAAACGACCCCTGGCTGCACGGGACGGCGAAGGATGGGGCACAGCCCGCGCAGTTTCCCGGCTACCAAAGCGACGTGTTGGCGTGGCGTGCGGGTGCGTGGTTGGAGCGGGTGCGTGCTGGGAAGCAGCCGTGGTTTGGCGTGATCAGCCTCGAGGCGCCGCACCCGCCGTATGATGCGCCGGCTGCGGGCGTGGCGCGGAGTGATCCGGCGGGATTGGTGCTGACGGGAAATGTGCCGGCGCACGGGGACGTGGAGGCGAAGGCGCGCCGAGAACTTTCTGGGTATTACGCACACATCGAGGCGACGGATCGTGCCATCGGATCTCTGCTGGCGGCGGTCGCGGATGAGGTCGTCGTGGTTTTTACGAGTGTGCACGGCGACATGCATGGGGCGCATGGGTTGTTCAGGAAAGGTTGGCCGTACGAGGAAGCGGTGCGTGTGCCGCTGTTGGTGCGGGCGCCCGGGGTCATGGCGCGGCGGGACGACGACGCGATTTCGCTCCTGGATTTGGCGGCGATGACGCGGGCTTGGGCGGATGGCGTGGACGCGATTGCGGAGCGGCGGCACAGTGTGATCTCGATGCCCTCGGTGGTGGCCTTACCGCACCAGTGTGATCGGGTGTGGCGCTGTCTGCGGACGCCCCGGAAAAAGCTCGTGCTCAATGCACGCGGAGAGCCGTGGTTATATTTTGATTTGGAGCAGGACCCGCTGGAAATGAAAAACCTCGCCGGGGAACCGGCGAGGCGAGGGGAGATCGCAGCGCTGAGCGCGCGGGTGGGGCGCGGCTAGCGGACGCGGATTTGAGGTAGGAAGATGGGTGAGCGAGGACGGTTTCGGAGGGACGAGGGGGACGGGGCGTGGGGTCAGGGTTTCGGTGGGCTGGTCTCGTTCCAGTAGATGATGACGTTTTTGGTCGCACGGCCAGCGGCGATGATGTCGGGGCGACCGTCGCCGTTGAGGTCGGCGATTTTCAGGTCTTCGCAGGCCATTTGGTTGTTGTCGATCAGGGCGGCGAGTTTCCAGCCGGTATCGGGAGCGACGGCGGGCGCGTAGAGCTTGAGGCCGAAGGTGTCGCCGGGTTTGCCAGCACCGCGGGAGCCGACGACGATCTGGTCGAAGCCGGTGCCGAGGAGATCACCGGTAGCGAGGCCGTGGCCTTGGTTGAGCGACTCGTCGAGGACGAGGCGCGAGGACGTGAGGTCGGCGGAGGCGGAGCCACGGTAGATCGCGAGGGTGTTGCCGTGCATGGGCTCGATGGCGGCGACCCAAGCGATGCCACCGGGTGAGCGCCCGGCGCGGACTTCGCCGACGGGTTGGGTCGTGCGGATGCGATTAAACCACACGTCGCCGGCGGCGGTGAAGGAACGGACGCCCTCCTTCGTGGCGACGAGGACGGATTCGGCGCGACCGGGGAGAAGGTCGAAATTGTGGGTGGCGTGAAGCGCGGCGTCGGGACCGAAGATAGGGAACGGGCGGCTGGTTTCCTTCCAAGGCCATTCGTAGCCCAGGAAGGCGGCGCCGACACCCTCGTTGTTTTTATTGCCACGGCCGTGGAGGGGGAGGACGGCGAGGAAAAATTTTCCATCGGCACCGCGCAGCCAATGCATGCGGTGCGTGGTGGGCTCGTGGGGGAGTTTGACGGCGGTCCAGCGCTGCGTGCGGTCGGCGGGGGCGTTGAGGAGGAAAATGGCACCGCTGTTGACGGTGTCGTTGGGGGCCCACTCGGCGCCGACCGCGACTTCGCACTTGCCGTCGCCATCGAGGTCGCGGGCGGCGATGCAGACGTTGTCCTTGGGCGTGAGATTTTCGGCCATCACGAATTTCTCCCACTTGGGCGCGCGATACCAGACGATCTGTTTCTGGTCGGCGAGGAGGATGTCGGGTTGGCCATCGCCATCGACGTCAGCGATCGCGAGGCCGTAGCCGACGGAGATTTTCGCGTCGATGGTTTGGGGGCGGACCTTGAGGACGGGGAGTTCGGCGGCGACGGCGGAGGTGGCGAGGCTGAACGCGAGGAGGAGGCAGGAGGGCGGGAATTTCATAGGGGGAGAGTGGGGTCGGGTGAAGTTACGGAACGGGCGCGCCACGCCAAGACGCAATCTCTGAGCTTGAGGATGGCGGTGGGCGTGTATGCTGAGCTTCGCGGATCCTTTAACCCCCCGACCCCATGAAAAAAATTAACCGTCGTTCCTTCCTAATGAAAACTGCCTGGGCGGCCGGAGCCGGTGCGCTGGCTGCCGGGCTGAAGGCGCCCGCGTGGGCGGCGCCGGTCGGGGCTAACGAGGCGGTGCGGCTCGGGATTATCGGTTGTGGCGCGAAAGCGCAGGCGCACATCAAGCAATTCATGATGCGGAAGGATGTGCGGGTCGTCGCGCTGTGCGATGTTGATCCGATGCAGATGGCGAAGGCGCAGGCCGGTTTGAAGGCCGGGGCCACGGCGCCGTTTACGAGCACGGATGCGCGGGCGGTGTTGGCGCGGGCGGATGTGGACGCGGTGCTCATCGTGACGCCGAATCATTGGCACGCGTTGCTGACGGTGTGGGCGTGTCAGGCGGGGAAGGATGTCTATGTCGAAAAGCCCATGAGCCACACGGTGTGGGAGGGGCGCAAGATGGTGGAGGCGGCGGCGAAGTACGGGCGTATTGTACAAGTGGGGACGCAGTATCGTTCGGAGGGCGGACTCGCGGCGGGGATCAAATTTCTGCACGAAGGTGGGCTCGGAAAACTGAACTACGTGCACGCGCCCTATTATGGGAAACGCGATGCGATCCCGCGCAAAGCGCCGTGGTATCCGGACTGGATGAATTACGATGTGTTTTGTGGGCCGACGCCAGTGCTCCCGCTGGAGCGCGCCGCGTTGCACTACGACTGGCACTGGTCGTGGGCGACGGGCAACGGCGAACTGGGCAACAACGGCGTGCACATCCTCGATGTGGCGCGGCGGATGGTGCGCGCGGACGGACCACCGAAGCGGGTGCTCGGAATCGGGGGACGCTATGTGCATGACGATCCGGCGGAGACGCCGAATGCGCAGATCGCGGTCTACGACTACGACGCGGCGCCGGTGATTTTCGAAGCGCGCGGCCTGTCGGCGAAGCCCGGAGTGAGCTACATGGATCAAGCGGGAGGGCTGCGCGTGGGCGTGGTGGCGCATTGCGAAGGTGGTACGCTGGCGGGGCTCATCGGCTGCACGGCGAACGATCCGAGCGGCAAGGTGATCAAGAAATTCCCCGGCGAAGGTGGCGTCGTCGCGCACATGACTAACTTTCTCGACGCGGTGCGGAGCCGGCGCACGCAGGATCTCGCAGCGTCGGCGGAGATCGGGCACGCCTCGGCGGCGATGTGTCACTTCGGGAATATTTCGCTGCGCGTCGGCGCGCCCGCGACGCAGGCAGAAGCGGCGCGTGCGTTGAGCGCGATACCGGCGGCAGCGGGGATCGCGCGGTCGATGGAGGAGCACTTGAGCGTGCACGGTGTCGATCTCGCGAAACGTCCGCTCACACTCGGGCCGTGGATGGACATCGAGGCCAAGGGTGACGGGATTACCCGGGTGTCGTCGGGTGGAGAAGGCGCGCTGGAGCGGGCGCGCTATTTGGTGCACGAGACGCAGCGTCCGCCGTATGTGATTCCGGAAACGGTTTAGGCCTGACCATGACCGCGCTCACCTGTGCGTTAGGAGTTCACGGGCCGCGTCGGCTGCGAGTGGGCTCGTGCTCAAAACACGCGAGCGAGCTGGCTGCCGACCGGAAATCCCCAATGGACGGGCGTGGCGTGTTCATGGTGGTCCTGCCTCGGTTATTTCGGCGGGCCGTACTGGGCCTATTGTTTTTGAGCACACTGGGCGCGGCCGAACCGACGGTGGCGGTGGGCGTCGCGCGCAGTGACATCACGCCGGAGCTGCCGATCCGACTTTCTGGCTATCAGTCGCGCCCCGACGAGGCCACGCGGGTGCAGATGCCAATGACGGCGCGCGCGCTGGCGATCGGGTCGGATGCGGCCGGGCCGGTGGTGCTCATCACGGCGGAGGTGATCGCGGTGAGCGAAGGATTGAGCGAGGCGGTCGCGACGGCGGTGCGCGCGAAGTATCCGGCGATCACGCGCGAGCGCATCGCGGTGTGCGCGACGCACCAGCACACGGGGCCGGCGATTGCGGGTACGATACCCTTTATGTTCTCGCGGGATCTGCCGGTGGAGGAGCAGGCGCGGATCGAGCGCTACACGGCGAGGCTACAGGAGAAACTCATCGCGGTGGCGCTCGCGGCGCTGGCGGACCGGAAGCCGGCGCGGCTGGCGTGGGCGCAAGGCAAGACGGATTTCGCGGTGAACCGCCGGCTGATCGTCGACGGCAAGCACACTGGTTACAAGGCGACGCCGGGAGGGCCGGTGGATCATGCGTTGCCCGTGCTGCGGGCGGTGGATGAGCAGGGCGGCGTGCGGGCCGTGCTGGTGAATTATGCGTGCCATTGCACGACGTTGAAAGGTGGCGACAACTACGTGCATCCCGACTGGGCCGGGGAGGCGGCGAAACGAATCGAGGGGACGAATGGCGGTGCGGTGGCGCTGGTGGCGATTGGTTGTGGCGCGGATTCCGATCCGCAGCCGCGCGGGTTGCCGGCGGTGGCGACGAACGGCGGGGCCGTGGCCGAGGAAGTGGCGCGCGTGATGGCCGGCGAAATGCGCGCGGTGGGTCAGGTGACGCACGCGGCGTTTCGGCGCATCGAACTGCCGTTGGGCCGCACGGTGCCGAGGGAAGAACTTGAGGCGCGGTTGAAGGGAAAACCAAATATTGCCTACGCGGCGGCCCAGTTTTTGCGACAACTCGACGCCGGGAAACCGTTACCGGCGGCGGTGCCGTATCCGGTGCAGGCGTGGGCGTTTGAGGGAGATTTTGCGATGGTGTTTCTCGGGGGTGAAGTGGTGGCGGAGTATGCGCTGCGCTTGAAACGCGAACTGGGGGTGTCACGGCTGTGGGTGAACGCCTACGCGAACCACGTGCCCTGCTACATTCCCTCGCGGCAAGTGCTCCAGGAAGGCGGCTACGAAGCGGACCACGCGATGGACTATTACGGTTGGCCGACGCGCTTGGCCGAAGACACCGAAGACCGCATCGTGCGCACGGTACATGACGTCTTGCCCGCGAATTTTCTGAAGGGCTCACCGCGATGAAGCGCTGGTGCCGATGGGCGGTGAGCTTCGTCGTGGGTGTGGGCGCGTTCGCCACGGCGCGCGCTTACAAGGAAGTGGCGCCGCCGGAGAAAGTCGTGCTGCCGGAGGCACGGAGTCCCGCGGCCTCGTTGGCAGCGATCAACGTGGCGGCTGGGTTTGTCGTGGAACTGGTCGCCGCTGAGCCGATGGTGCGGGACCCGATCAATCTGGCGTGGGGCCCGGACGGGCGGATGTGGGTGGTGGAGATGGCGGACTACCCCAGTGGAATGGATGGGCAGGGGAAACCTGGTGGGCGTATCCGCGTGCTGGAGTCAACGCGCGGCGACGGGCATTACGACCAGGCGACGTTGTTCGCTGATGGATTGAAGTCGCCGACGTCGGTGCTGCCGTGGCGCGACGGCGTGCTGGTGACCTCGGTGCCGAATGTGTTGTTTTTGCAGGATACCGACGGCGACGGGCGGGCGGATCGGACGACGGTGCTGTTTCGCGGTCTGGCGACGGGCAACGAGCAGCATCTCACGAACAGTCTGGAATGGTCGCTCGACGGTTGGGTGCATTTGGCGAACGGGGAAAGCGGCGGGAAAATCACCTCGAGCAAAACCGAGCGCACGGTGGACGTCGGGCGGCGGGATTTCCGCATCCAGCCTGATGAAGGCGGCATCGAGCTGCTCGTCGGCAATTCGCAATATGGCCGGAGCCGCGACGACTGGGGAAATTGGTTTGGTTGCAATAACTCGAACCCCCTCTGGCACTACGCGCTCGAGGAGCGTTACCTGCGGAGGAATCCGCACTTGGTACCACCGAATGCGATCGTGACAGTGGGTGGGAACGCGGGTGCGGCGCGGGTGTTTCCGGCGAGCGCGACCTTTGCGCGGTTTAATGATCCGCACGGATTCAACCACTTTACGTCGGCGTGCAGTCCGGCGATTTATCGCGATGACCTGCTCGGGGCGGACGTGGCCGGGAATATTTTTGTCTGCGAGCCGGTGCACAATCTAGTGCATCGCGAACAGGTGCGTGCGGTGGGCGCGTCGTTTGTCGGCGAGCGTGCGGCGGGAGAGAAGGCGTCGGAGTTTTTTTCGTCGGCGGATTTGTGGTCGCGCTTCACGGCGGCGCGGGCGGGTCCGGATGGAGCGCTGTACATCGCGGATATGTATCGGCTGGTGATCGAGCATCCGCAGTGGATTCCGGCGGAGTGGCAGAAGCGGATCGGCGATCTGCG
>CAMATV010000132.1 GCA_945861235.1 Opitutus sp. GAS368 | reverse complement strand
TCGATGTCGGGCCGCGCGACGAGTTCGGCGACACTCGTCGTGACGAACGGCACCGCGTGTTTCGCCGCAAAGGCGCGGGCGTTTTCCGCATTGCGCGTCGCAACGCCCACCAGCCGCCCGCCCTGCGTCGCCGCGATCGCCTGCGCATGATAGTCGGCAATCATGCCGACGCCGATGATGCCGAAACCGAGGGTGGAGCGAGATGACGGAGAAGACATGCGTAAGGCGGTGAACCAAAAGAGATGGAGGAGCGCTGCCGTCACGCGCCAGCGAAAAGTGCGCGGACGGCTGCCGCGCAGATCCTCGTACCCACGTCTCGTGATAGTGGGACGATCGTCGAAATACCCCTCGCTCACGCTCGCGGCTACCAGCACTCAACTCTCGAGGAACAGCGCCTTGTTCGTAGTCCCGCCTTTCGGCGGAATCCGTCAAACCTTCCGCCTAAAGGCGGGACTACGAACTCGAAGAATCGGTGTTTCTTCCCGTCACGGGCAAAAGTCGCTTTTGTGGTTGGGGCTGCAGGGTTCTGGCTAAAAGCCCCTCACCGCTTCTCTTCCGGCGTGTAGAACGGGCCGAGCAAATCGATCACCTTGTGCTTGAGGACCTCGGGGTCGACGGCACCGTTGTGGCGCCAGAGGATTTTGCCGCCGGGCGCGATCAGGACGGTGTGCGGGAGCGGGCCGGGCCACTCGGGGTCGAGGGCTTTCACGAGCGCATCGGTGCTCGCGCCGGTGTAGAGGACGTTGAGCGCGCCGCGGCCTTCGGCGGCGAGCAGGCGCTTGAGCCGCGCGGGCGTCGCCACGTGCTGTTTTTCGAGAAAGGCCTTCACCTGCGGCTGCAGCTTGGGGTCGTCCATCGAGATCGTGACCAGCTCGAAATCGCGGTTGCCGACGCGGCGGGCGAGCGAGACGAGTTCGGGAAACTCCGCGACACAGGGCGCGCACCAAGTGGCCCAGACGTTGACGAGGCGGAGGCGGTTGGAGTCGTTCTTCGCCAGCTTGGCCACGCCTGCCGCATCGATCAGCTCGAGATCGACAGGCTCCGATTTCCATTTCTCCTCGGCCTTGGCGATGTCGTCGCGCTTGGTGTTCCACTTCGTCGAGCAGCCCATGACGATGGTCTTCGGCGTCGTGACGGGCTTGCCGGCGAGCAGCTCGACGACGGCGTTGCGGGTGTCGTGCGAGGTCACCGTCTTCGGATCCTCGAAGCGCGAGTCGTCCACGCGGCCGACGTAACGGAGCTTGCGCTCCCGATCGAAGAGGAAGACGTGGGGCGTCGCGAGGCAGCCATAGGCCTTGGCGGCGGCCTGCGTGTCACCGTCGTAGAGATACGGAAACGGGAAACCCGAGTCGCGCGCGTAGAGCTTCATCTCCGCGTAGCCGTCGTTGTATTTGCTGTAGCCGAGCTCATCGACGCGGACGCTGTCGGGGCTGTTGGGGTTGATGGAAACGACGTCGAGGCCCTGCGCCTTGAACTCCTTCGCGAGCGGGATGAGACGCGTCTCCGAGGCGTGCGAGTACGGACAGTGGTTGGAGAGGAAGACCACCATGAGGAGCTTCGCAGCCTTGTAGTCGGCGAGGGTGTGCGTCTTGCCGTCGATGCCGAGGAGCTTGAAGTCGGGAGCGGCGTCACCGAGTTGGAGCGTGCGGGCGTCGGCGGGAAGCCCGCCCGTGACTTCGCCTTTGGTGGCCGTGCCGGGGGCCTTGGTGGAACCGGCGTTCGCCGAGCCTTGCTTCTTTTTGGTGTCTTGGGCGGCGGCGGAGAATGCGAGCGCGCCAGCGAGGAATGCGGCGAGGGTGAGGCGGAGGGGGTATTTCGATTTCATAACTGTGGGGGCGTCGCTGGCCAACGCCCGTTTCGCATCTACCGGCGTCGGCAAGCGACGCCTCGACGCATCAGCTCATGCCCGCCAACAGGCCACGCACGTAGCCGACGGATTCGGCGAGGCCGGTGACAGGATTGCCGGCGACTTTTTCGTATTCGAAGGCGACGACGCCCTGGTATTTCACGTCGATCAGGGCACGCAGCATGCCGCGCACGTCGAGCCGGCCGGCGCCGACTTCGATCGGGACATCCTTCTGCGCGCCGACGATCGCGATGCTGTCCTTCATGTGCACATCGTAGAGGCGCGCTGAATATTTCTTGATCGAGGTCACGACATCGTCACCAAACCGCGCCGTGTGACCAACGTCGATACAGAGCCCGATGCGGGCGTCGAGGGACTTGATCGCATTCCACGCCACCTCGGGCGTGGGGTACATCTTGTCCTCGGGACCGTGATTGTGGATCGCGAGTTTTTGATCGAACTCCTTCACGAGTTTTTCGACGAGCGGGAGGGCGGCGATCTCCGGCTTGCAGACCATGGTCGTCATACCGGCCGCTTTGACGTTTTCAAAAGCCTTGCGGCACTTCGCCTCATCGTTGGTCAAGTTGACCACGCCCGACCCGGTCAGCGTCAGACCGGCGGCCTTTAATTTTTCGCCGACCGCGCGACATTCCTCGACCGAGGCCGTTTCCCAAGCGCAGTGGTTTTTGAACAAAGCGATATTGGAAATGCGCAGCGTCTTCACGGTCGCGATGGCATCATCGAGCGACAGATTGCGCAACGAGTAGGAGGCGATGCCCAGACGCAACCGTTCCGGCCGGGCCGGAGTCGCGGGAGCGGCGGCGGCCGCTGCGGCCCGACCGACCGAGGAGAGCAGCGGGAGGGAAAACGCACCGAGCGCAGCGGTGCGGAGGACTTCGCGACGGGTCATAATATTCGTAGTGAGCATAGGAGAGGACCGTTTCTGGCGGGCAGGACTGCGCGCGGCAAGGCCGATGGCGGGCCACCTGACAGAATCGAAAAGGCTCATCGCCCACCGGGCTCAGCTTGGGACCAGCCCGCGGCACGGCTCGCGCGCGAGGTTACCGCAACGCGCGGGCCCCGATCGCAAATTTCCGCAGATACTTCAGCGCGACCTCGAACTCGTGCGGCACGGGCGCGGTGATGGTAAACGGCTCCTTCGTCTCCGGATGTTTGAGCGTGAGTTCGCTCGCGTGGAGCGCGAGTCGATCGATGAGCGGCTTCTCCTCGTCGCGACCTTTGTAACGGCGCTTCAGCTCCGACAGCAGCAGCTTGATGGCCGGATCGCCGTAGAACGGATCGTTAAGAATCGGGGCCCCGGCGGCCGCAAGGTGCACGCGGAGTTGGTGCGTGCGGCCGGTGAGCGGACGGCATTCCACAAACGCGAAGCGACCAAACTTCTCCAGCGCACGAAATTCGCTCAAACAGTCCTTGCCGCCGCGGCCCTTGAAGACACGCATGCGCCCCTTCTGGCGCTCGTCCTCACCCAGCGAGAGGTCGACCGTGAAGGCATCCGGCAAGGCGCCCGCCGCATCGCGGATGGGCACAGCCACTTTCATCGCGTGCTCGGCCGCCAGCACGACCACCAACGCGTGGTATTTTTTCCCCACCGTCTTCGACTGAAATTGGCCGCTGAGAAAATCGAGCGCGATTTTGTTCTTTGCGCAGAGCAGGAGGCCGCTGGTATCGGCGTCGAGCCGGTGCACATTGGCCACGCCGTGCCCCATTTTGTCATGGACGAGACCCATGAGGTTTTCGCGTTGTTTGTCCCAGCGGTCGGGCGCGACGAGCATCCCGCTCGGTTTGTCGAACGCGATGAGCGAGGCGTCCTCGAAGATGACGGGCGGAAGCGGCATGGGCGCGAAGATGGGTGTGCCCACCTCCTGCCGGCAACCGTGTATTCCCGGGGGCTAAAATCAGGCGGGTTGCCCCGGCAGCGCAGGGCTTCGCAGGACGCCCCGCGGCCGGAGCAATCGCCTCCTCGCCGAGGAACGGGCGCAAATCACCACGTTCTGTCGGGAATGAACCCGCGGACCCCGTTGCTGTTTTTCGTCAAAACAGACCACTGCGCATGGCAGGTCTGCTGCTCAGTTCAACAGCGCCATGATCTTCTTCGCATACTCTTCGGTCGGCTCGGCACCCACCTTGCGATCCCGAATCTGCCCATTCCGATCGATGAGAAACGTCGTCGGCAGCGCCTCGATGCCGCCAAACGCCGCCAGCATCTTTTCATCCCCCATCACCATCGGGTAGTTCACGCCAAACTTATCCGAAAACGTCTTCACCACGCCCGGCCCCGCCTCGTCCATCGAAACACCGACAATCACGAGCCCGTCCTTGCCATGTTTCTTCACTAGGTCGACGTAGCCGGGAATCTCCGCGCGGCACGGCGGGCACCACGTGGCCCAAAAATCAATCACGACAACTTTGCCCTTAAACTGCTCCGAGGTCACCACGGCGCCCTGCAGATCCTTGAGCGCCCAAGCGGGCGCCGGTGCCACGATCGGCAACCCGGCCACCGCCGCATTCGCCGACGGAGCCGCCATCGTGATTTTTGGCGCCTCCGCCTGTTTTGAGCACCCCGCGAAGGCCAAAGCCAAGACGGCGGCGAAGCACAGTGAACACGGAAGGGAGTCGGGGATTTTCATAAAAACAGTGTGAGCGTAGCAATCAGAGCAGTCGCCGCAAATATTCTTCCCATCTTTCGGCGGGGCTGCCGCGCCCTTCGCATCAACTCACGTTCCCCTGACCTCCGGCAAATCCAAGCCTAGGGTCTCGATAAACTTCTTCATCGCCGGCGTCAGCACCCGACCCTTGCGATGGAGAATCGCGAGCGGGCGCGTAAATCCCCGGCCCTTGAACGGCAACATCGCGAGCGTCCCCTGTTTCGCCTCTTGCACGACAGTCGCCTGCGGCACGATGGCGATCCCATGGTCGATCTCGACCGCCCGTTTCACCGTCTCGATATTGTCGAACTCCATCACCGGCTCGATCTCCAGCTTGTGCTCGCGAAAAATCTGATCGACCGCCTTGCGGGTCGGGATGTCCGGGTCAAAGCCGATGAACTTCTGACCCGCGAGATCCTTCACCTCGACCTCGGTGCGCTTCGCAATCGGGTGATTCGGGTGGGCGATCACGACCAAGTGGTCCTCGCGAAACGGCAATATCTCGATCTGCCGTTGCTTCACCGGAAACGCCACGAGCCCAAAATCCACCGCGTTGTGCAAAATATCCTCATACACGAGGTTGGAGCGCCGGTATTCCACCCGCACATTGACCGCGGGAAAATCGTGGAGAAATTTCTTAATAAACGGCGGCAGCTCGTGCAGCCCAATCGAGTAAATAGTGGACAGACGGATCGTACCGCTAATCACTTTTTTCATCTCCTGCAGCTCCGAGAGCAGCTTCTCAAAGGTGTGCAGCATCTCCTTCGCCGCATCGTAAACCCGCTGACCCTCACGCGTGAGCTGAAACTGCTTCTGACTCCGGTCGATCAGCAGCGATTTGAAATGCCGCTCCATCGCCCGCGCCTGCTGGCTCACCGCCGACTGCGTAATGCCGTTGAGCTTCGCCGATTTCGAAAAACTCTTCGTCTCAACCAGGTCCGCGAAGATTTTGAAGTTTTCAATTTGCATGATTAGCGCAGGTTGTTGCCGACAGAGTAGCCGAACCTGACGTTTCGTAAACCTCTAATTAGATTCTCTACACTTAAACCGCCTCCCTCCTCGCTCTCCCACCGCCACCCATGCTGATCAGTTACGAAGAATTTGCCGACCGGGCCGATGCCATCCGCAGCCAGATCTCCGCCGCCTGCGCCACCGCCGGGCGCGATTCGCGCGAGGTCGAACTTCTTGCGGTCACCAAGACCCACCCGGCCCTCGCCGCCGACTACGCCGCCCGCTACGGCCTGCGTGGCGTCGGTGAAAACCGGGTCCAAGAAGCGCAGGATAAACGCCCTCAGACCGCACCGACCTCCGCCGCGCTCCACTGGGAACTCATCGGCCACCTCCAATCTAACAAGGCACGACTCGCCGCCCAGCACTTCGACCGCATCCAGAGCGTCGATAGCGAAAAGCTCCTCAACCACCTGGATCGCGCCGCCGCCGAACTCGGAAAAATCCTGCCCGTTCTCCTCCAAATCAACGCCGGCGACGACCCCGCCAAATTCGGCGCCGATCTGGCCGAGGCCCCGCGGCTCGTCGCAGCGGCGCTCGCCAAAAAAAATCTCCGTGTCGACGGTTTCATGACCATCGCTCCGCTCGGCACCACTCCCGAGCAGACCGCCGCGCATGCCCAGCGCACGTTCGCCAATCTTCGCCACCTCCGCGACGACCTCGCCGCGCGCTGCGGCACTCCGCTGCGCGAGCTCTCGATGGGCATGACCGGGGACCTTGCGCTCGCGGTCGCCGCCGGCAGCACCCTGGTCCGCGTCGGCACCGCGCTCTACGGCGCGCGTTGAACGGCAGATATTCGCGTCGCCGAAACTTTCACGGTTGCGCCGCGCCCCAATCTTTTTTCGCATCGCCGCGTGGACACGCCAACGCTCAGCGCAACCCAACAACACGCGTTCCTCAGTCTGCTCGACGATCCCAGTCCCGCCGTGCAGCGCGCCCTCTTGGCTCACTTCACGCAGGTCGGCCCCGCCGCTGCCCCCTTCCTGCTGTCGGTCGCCCGCGGGCCGGATCGACTCCTCGCGGGCCACGCCTCCCGGTTCCTCCACGAGCTAAAACTCACCGATCCCGTCCGCGAATTCCGCGACTTCATCCGCTCGCTCAACTACGAACTGGAATCCGGCGCCCTCTTTCTCGCCCGCACCGCCAACCCTCACCTCGAAGTCGGTCGCTGCTGCGCCCAACTCGACGCCATCGCCGCCCGCTGCCGCGAACTGATCGTCGAACCCTCTTCCACCCGCGAGAAATGTCGCATCGTCAACCGGGTCATGTTCCACGAGTGGGGCTTTCACGGCAACCTCGAGCACTACACCGACCCGCGCAACAGCTTCCTCGACCAAGTCCTCGAACGCCGCACGGGCATCCCCCTTTCGTTGAGCATCGTCTACCTCCTCGTCGCCCAACGCCTCGGCCTGGAGCTCGAAGCCGTCGGTCTGCCCGGCCACTTCGTCGTCGCCTGTTACACCGACAAACTTCCTTTCTTCATCGATCCTTTCGACCGCGGCGTCTTCCGCGACCCCGATGAAATTTTCACTCTCCTGCGGGCCCATCACGTCGTCCCCCAAATCACCGACCTCGCGCCCACCCCCGTCCGCGAAGTCCTTTGCCGGTGCTGCCGCAACCTCGTAAATCACTATACCGCTGCCGGCGAAACCGCGCGCGCCCTCCTCTTCGCTGATTTCGTCCGCGAATTCGAGGCGACCTACGAACGGAATTCCGCGTGAGTTTTCTGAGCCTCGATTGTTAATTTTCAATTTTCGATTTCGCGCGCACCCCGTGCCCCTGCTTCCATCGAACATTCACCCTTGAACATCGCAGACGCCCCCGTCCTCACCCTCGCCGACTTGGCCGCTTGGTCGCGGCCCGGCACAGCGCTCGCCGTACTCGGCCATCCGATCAAGCACTCCCTCAGCCCGCGCATGCACAATGCCGCGCTGGCCGAACTCGCCCAGGCCGACGCCCGCTTCGCCGACTGGCATTACGTCCGCTTCGAAATCCACCCGGACGATCTGCCGCGCGCGCTCGACTTGCTCCACGCGAAGAAATTTCGCGGCGTGAATCTCACCGTCCCACACAAGATCATCGCCTTCGACCGCGTCGCCGAAATCGACCCCGCCGCCCGCCCTGTTGGTGCCGTCAACACCCTTCGCTGGACCGAGCGCGGCTGGCACGGCTTCAACACCGACGGCTACGGCCTCGCCGCCGCCGTCAGGGAAACCCTCGGCCTCGACCTCACCGGCGCCCCCATTGTGCTCCTCGGTGCCGGCGGTGCCGCCCGCGGTGCCGCCGTCGAATGCCTCCAGCGCCGTTGCGCCTCACTCTGGGTTGCGAACCGCACCCGCGAAACCCTCGAGACACTCCTCGCGATCATCGGCCCGATCGCTTCCGACGTCCCGTTTCACGGTTTCTCCCCCGCAACGCCGCCGACCGATTTACCCGCAGGCGCCATCGTCATCAACGCGACGAGCGCCGGCCTCCGCCCGGAAGACCCGGTACCCATCGACCTTGCCACCCTTCCGCGCCCGGTCGCCGTCTTCGACATGATCTACAATCCACCGCAAACCGCGCTCCTCCGCGCCGCCGCCGACCGCGGCCTCCCGCACGCCAACGGCCTCGCCATGCTCGTCCACCAAGGCGCCAAATCCCTCGAACACTGGAGCGGCATCCC
>CAMATV010000131.1 GCA_945861235.1 Opitutus sp. GAS368 | reverse complement strand
GCGAAGACGAGGCACAGGCTCAGCAGAATGCGGGAGCGAAGGAGCAGTGGGTGGGTGATGGGCATGATGGCGGTTTTTTAAAAACGAATTCGGCGGGTGAACCGATCAGGCGAGAGCGGGGAATGGGACATGAGACGATTCGGCAGGGTAAGCGTTGCGCAGGGTGCAGGATTTGCGCTCGCAGGAGCGGCGCTTTCCCAGCGCCGGGTTGGCGCGCGCGCATGACTGCGGTAGGGAAGCCGCCGCTCGGTTCGGACCGGCGGCAACAGGGGACTCGCCGAGTGCGACCGACGCGGAGCAGCGAAACCAGAGAAGAGCCAAGCTGGACGACCAGATCGGCGCAGTGCGCATCGCGGTGCCCGACCCCATGCCTTTCCCTATCGCGATGGCGGCGCTGGCACTGGGGAAGCATGGATTCGTCGAGAAGCCGCTTGCGCATACGGTGCAGGAGGCGCGCACGCTCGCCTGGGTGGCGGCTCCGCCGCTGGGTGTCCTCGGTGCGTCCTGCCGTGGCGCTAGTCAGGTGTGAATTTTCCGGTCGAGGCGGCGGGCCTCGCGGCGCGGGGCGTCAGCGGTAGTCGGCGCCGGTGAGGCTTTCGAGGACGGAGCGCTGCCAGGCTTTCAGGACGGCTTCGAGTTTGTCGGCTTCGGCGGCGTGCGTGGCGATGAGGTTGGTTTTCTCGGCGGGATCGGCGCGGAGATCGAACAGCTCGCGGCCGCTGCCTTTGGTGCCGTCGACCACGAGTTTGTAGCGGTTGCCGACGATGGCGCGCGAGCCGACGTAATCCTGCGGGAGAATTTCGTGGTGGTGGAAATTTTGAAAATTACGGGTGGCGGTGCCGTCGGGGCCGAGTTTCGCGAGCGGGGTGGTGCCTTTTTGCAGCTCGGGATCGAGGTAGGGTTTCGCGCCGGGATGGCGGGCAATGGGATCGTCCCAGAAACAGATGGGCGCGGCGCGTTCGGTCATCGTGCCCTCGAGGAGTGGCCGAAGCGAAAGGCCATCGAGGGGGCGGCGCGGAAGCGGGCGGCCGACGAGATCGCAGAGCGTGGGGAGCATGTCGCTGGTGACGGCGTTGACGTCGGTCGCGCGTGGGCGAGAGATTTTCGCGGGCCACTCGATCAGGCCGGGGACGCGGATACCGCCCTCGTAGATGGAGCCTTTGTGGTTACGAAACGGGACGGTGGCGACGGCTTCCTGGGGGGTGCCGTTATCGCCGCAATACCAGAGCAAGGTGTTGGCGCGGAGGCCGGTGGTGCCGAGATGGTCGCGGAGCTGGCCGATGGAGCGGTCCATCGCGGTGATTTCGGCGAAGCGCTCACGGAGCACGTCACGCTGGAGGCGGGTGGTGTTGCGACCGGTGGTGTTGGACGTGAGCTTTACTTGGCGATTCGCGAACGTCGTGGGGAGGTGGTCGTAGAGCGCGAGATCTTTGGGCAAGGCCTGATACGGCTCGTGGGGTGAACCGAACCACACGACGACGAAGAAGGATTTGCCGGTGCGGCGAGCGGTATCCATATAACGGATCGCTTCGGCGATGATGATTTCGGAACTCTCGCCTTTGATCACTTGGGGCGGGCCGCCGTTGCGGGAGAGGGACGGATCGAGTTCGAAAAAATTATCGTGCGAAAGCCACGTATCGAAGCCCATGGCGCCGGGGTTGGTGGGCGAGGCGGCATTGACGGGTCCGAGGTGCCATTTGCCGAAGTGCGCGGTGGCGTAACCGGCGTCGCGCATCAGTTGGGCAACCGTGATTTCCTTCGGGCGGGTCGACCAACCGGGGGCAAAGGTGCCGGAGCGGTGGTGGTGGCGACCGGTCATGACGGTGGCGCGCGTGGGCGAACAACTCGCGCCGCCAGAGTAGAAGCGGTCGAGCCGCAGGCCCGTGCGCGCCATTTCGTCGAGGACGGGCGTCTTGAGGTAAGGGTGGCCGTTGTAGCCGGTTTCGTCCCAGCCGTGATCGTCGCCCATGAGGAGGACGATGTTCGGATTCGAGGGGCTCACCGCGAGCGGGCGCTCGGCGGCGGCGGATGCGGCGACGGGGAGGCAGAAGGAGAGCAGGAGGGAAACAGAGAGGGAGAGCAGGAGGGAGGGAGAGAGGGGGAGACGCAGGGAGAGGCGGGTGTGAAGGAATTTCATGAGAAGGGTGCGGGGGTGGTGGGAGGAGAAAGAGACGAGCGGAGCGCGGGGAGTTGGCGCGCGTTACACGCCCCAGCCGGGGCGGTAGTCGTAGCCGGGGCCGATGAAGCGTTGGGCGGCGGGGGCATTGGTGACGCGGCCGGCGGTGGCGTCCCACTCGAGGCGCGTTTGCGCGCGGATGGCGGCGACACCGAGCAGGGCGATTTCGGCGAGGGGCGCGGCGCGTTGAAAATCGGAGCCGCAGCGCGCGCCGGCGCGGATGGCGTTGACCCACTCGACGTGCGGGCCGCCGACGAGGCGCGGGATGGTTTTCGGCGGGAGTGAGCTGCGCAGCTCGGCCATGCGGGCATCGGGCAGCAAACGGGCGGAAGAGCTGTGGGAGCCGACGGCCATGATACCTTTATCGCCGTAGAAAATACTCCCACCGGCGTTGTTGAACGTGAAACCCTCGACGGGCAGCGGAGGTAAAATCCCGCCGTCGAACCAGCGGACCGAAACGGGTGGCTGCTCGCCGCGCGCGGCGAAAGCGTAGTGGAGGGTGTTGGTGGTGGGAAACGTGCCGGGCGGGAGCGGAGTCGTCGCGGGTTCGACGGAGAGCGGGGCGCCGAGGTCGAGGGCGTAGACGGCGGCATCGAGCTGGTGGCAGGCCCAGTCACCGAGGCAGCCGGTGCCGTAGTCGGAATAGCCGCGCCACGAACTGTGGCTGCGAATCTTCCGATACGGGCGCTCGGGCGCGACGCCCTGCCAGAGATCGTAGCGGAGCGAGGGTGGTGGGGTTTCGTCGGTGGCGTCGGGGTGGGGGCCGAGACCGAGTGAATAAGAACCGCCGACCGTGTAGTTCCACGCGTGGACGGTGTGGACGCGGCCGAGGAGGCCGGCTTGCACCCATTCGCGCGCGAGGCGGATGCCCTCGGCGGCGCGGCCTTGGTTGCCCATCTGCGTGACGACACCCGCTTCGGCGGCGGCGGCGCGGAGGGCGCGCACCTCGGTGATGCAGCGACAGAGCGGCTTCTCCATGTAGAGATGTTTGCGCTGACGCAGGACGGCCATCCCGATGGCGTAGTGCATGAAGTCGGGCACGCTGACCACGACGGCGTCGATCTGATCGGACATCTGCGCGAACATTTCGCGGTAGTCGTGAAACCAGCGTGCGTCGGGGAAACGAGCGAGGGCGCCGGAGGCAACGCGATTGGCGGCGACCTGTTCGCGTCCGCGCACGTGGTCGACGTCGCAGAACGCGACGATCTGTTCGCCCTGCAACGCAGTGAGAGCGGCTTGGCCGCGTCCGCCGACACCGATGAGGGCGATTTGGAGGCGCGAGTTGGCGGGCGTGGTGGCGGCGCGCGAGGTCGGGCGGGTGAAGAGGAGCGAGCCGGTGGCCAGCGCGGAGGTTTGTAAAAATTCTCGGCGGGACGCGGGAGCTGCAAGAGGGCGAAGTTTCATGACAACGGGGGCTGGTGGCGGGGCGACTGCTGGCCGTCGAGCAAGTCGCCTTGAAGCGTGAAAGTCCAGAGCGCGCGGGCAAACAATCATGGGCCTGACCTGGACAGGAAGCGTGATTTCCGAGCTACGTAGGGTTGTCGGGGGATGACGCAAAAGGGTAAACGCGCGCCGCAGATGCGGAGCTGACTCTGGCCTCGCGCGTAGCGACCCGTTCCCAATCCGTCATCAAACCCGTCATCACGGAAGACCCCGTATGTAAGAAAACCAGCGTCTGGAATGGAAGGAGACTTGGCGGGATGAGTTTCTCCGCTGGATCTGCGGCTTCGCGAATGCCAAGGGCGGCGTCCTGCATATCGGGCGCATTTGGAATCCGTGCGTGTTCCCTGATGCCTGGTCGGTGAAGACCCTGCTCGGAGCACACCCCTCGACTCCCTTCAATCCTGCCATCGCCAACGTCTTCTTCCGTTCCGGGGAAATCGAAACGTGGGGCTGCGGCATCGAGCGCAGTGTTGCCGCCTGCACGAATGCGGGACCACCCAAGCCCACACTCATCTTGGATGGCACCGGCATCGCCCTCGAGTTCCGCTATACACCGGAATATCTGAAGGCCGTGAACGCCTTGGAGTCGGTCGCCGCACCAGTCGGAGGTCAGGTGACAGGTCAGGTCACCGACCCAGTCAAACAGGTCCTGCTTCTGCTCGCACAAAGCGAACTCGCTCCACCTGCAATTCAGAAGGCGATTGGTCTGTCTCACCGTCCGACATTTCGTCAAAACTACCTGCGTGCCGCAGAGAATGCCGGCCTCGTCGAGCGCACCCTCCCGGATAAGCCCAACAGCCGCCTCCAAAAATACCGCCTCACTGCCCAAGTCCGCGCGTGGCTCGCGGCTCCAGCAGCATGAAATCTGCCCTCGCCCATTTTCAGACCCTCCCGCTCCAAGACGCCGCCCTCGCGCTGAACTGGGCGCGACTTGTCGGGAGCCGGTTGGGCCTCCTGCCGGATGATGAACGGCGAATGCCGAACCGCGTTTTCCTCACTTCGAAATTCGAACGTCATCCTTCCCACTTCGCCTCCGCCCTCTGCGGCCAGCTCTCCGACAGCACGCGGATTTCCGGCTACCTTTGATTCTCGGTGAAAAACAAAGCCGTCGCTTTTGCAGACGGCACGGGTTTTATCAGCGTCGAAACCGAGCAGAGTTCGGAATCCCAAAAACATGAAACTTGCGGCCATCGAAAAACCCAGAAGTCGTCAGGAGGAACTGGGACAGTATCGCGTAGCCGCCTAAACCAAAACACCCTTTCATGGACCAAGCCCAACTCAACTGGATTACCCATTTCACCTGGGGTATCGCCGATGACACCCTGCGCGATGTCTTCGTGCGCGGCAAATATCGCGATGTCATCCTGCCGATGACTGTCCTCCGCCACCTCGATGCCGTGCTGGAGCCCGCCAAAGCCGCGGCGCTCGAAATGAAGGCCGCACTTGATAAAGAGAAGATCACCAACCAAGACGGCGCCCTGCGCCCCGCGTCCGGCGAAGCCTTCTACATCCTCGCGCTGGAGCAGGAGACCGAAGGACTGCTCCACGAAATCACCAAAGGGGCCAAGCCATGAGAGAAATCCTCGGCAAAGCCAAAACCGTCCGCGAGCTGCTCAAGGGAGTGAAATACTCGATTGATTACTACCAGCGCGAATATAAGTGGCACGAAAAGCAGATCCGCGAACTCGTGGACGACCTCAGCGACAAGTTTCTGGAGGAATACCAGTCCACCCACCCACGCAGCAAAGTGGCCGATTACCCGCACTATTTCCTCGGCTCCATCATCATCAGCAAGAAGGACAGCGTCGGCTACATCGTGGACGGCCAGCAACGGCTTACCAGCCTCACGCTACTGCTCGTGCTGCTGCGCAATCTACAGAGGGACCACGAGAAGCAGGTCAATGTGGACGAGCTGATCTTTTCCGAGAAGTTCGACCAGAAATCCTTCAACCTACACGTCGACGAACGCACGCCTGCCATGCATGC
This sequence comes from Opitutus sp. GAS368, assembly GCA_945861235.1. Lineage (GTDB taxonomy): Bacteria > Verrucomicrobiota > Verrucomicrobiia > Opitutales > Opitutaceae > GAS368. Next base: position 2,604 of record CAMATV010000131.1, on the reverse strand, counting down.
GCTCTTCACCGACGGCGGCGAGACCTTCAACGCCACCGACCGCCCTGAATCGGTGCAAAACCTCGTGCAGCGCTATCACGATCTGGAAACCTGCTTCCCCGAAGAGCTCCGCGCCGAGGCGCTGCCTTACTTCATCGACTGGCTGCTGGAGAATGTGCACCTCGTCGAAATCACCGCTTACTCCGACGACGATGCCTACACCATCTTCGAGACGATGAATGACCGTGGTCTGTCACTCAGCCCTACGGACATGCTCAAGGGCTACCTGCTCGCCAACATCGACGAAGCCAAGCGCACTACCGCCAACACCCGCTGGCGCGACCGCATCCGCGAACTCAACGATGCGGGCAAAGAAGTGGAATCCGATTGCTTCAAAGCGTGGCTCCGCAGCCAGCACGCCACCAAGATTCGTGAGCGCAAGAAGGGGGCGAAGCCCGAAGACTTCGACCGTATCGGCACCGAGTTTCACCGCTGGCTGCGTGATGCGGCCGACACCGTTGGCCTGGCGCAATCCGACGACTTCTATCGCTTCATCGACCGCGACTTCGACTTCTACAGCCACCAATACCTGCGGCTGATCGAAGCTGCGCAAAAGCCGCTGCCCGGTCTGGAGCACGTCCTCTACAACGCTCAGCACGGCTTTACCCTGCAATACATGCTGCTGCTCGCACCCCTGCGGCCCGACGACAGCGAGCCGGTGGTCATCCGCAAGATCGGCCTCGTGGCCCAGTATCTGGACATCCTGCTCACTTGGCGGCTGTGGAACTTCCGCACTATCGCGTACTCGACCATGCAATACGCCATGTTCATGGTCATGCGCGACATTCGCGGCCTCGCGCCCGATGCCCTTGCGCACAAGCTGCATGAGTTTCTGAGCAAGGAAGGCGAGACCTTCGCCAGCAATGACCGCCTGCGAATGCACCAGCAGAACCGTTACCCGCTGCACCGCATCCTCGCCCGCCTCACCGATTATGTGGAGACACAATCCGGCCAGCCCTCTCGTTATCTCGACTACGTGAGCGAAGGCAAAACCCGCTACGAGGTGGAGCACATCTGGGCCGACCATGCCGAACGCCACACCGCCGAGTTTAGCCATCCCGCGGACTTCGCCGAGCATCGCAACCGCATCGGTGGTCTGCTGCTCCTGCCCAAGAGTTTCAACGCCAGCTATGGCGACCTGACCTACGCCGATAAGCTGCCGCACTACAATACGCAGAACTTGCTTGCCCGCTCGCTGCACGCTCAGTGCTACGACCACAACCCCGGCTTCCTGCGCTTCAAGGAGCAAAGCGGCCTGCCCTTCGCGGCCATGCCCGAGTTCAATAAAGCCGACCTCGAAAACCGCAGCCAGCTCTACCGCCAGATCGCTGAACGTATCTGGAATCCCGCTGACCTGCTGAAAGGAGTCACGGCATGATCGAGGGACTCAAGCCGTATGCGGAATACAAGGAGTCGGGGCAGGAATGGCTCGGCAGAGTTCCCGGGCATGGGGATGTCCGCCGCACCAAACTAATCCTGCGCGAAGTTGATTCGCGTTCGACCACCGGCAAGGAGCAGTTGCTTCGCGTGTCGCAATACCGGACGCGCCTGACCGCCGACCTCTTGTCGGGCAAGCTGGACTTGCGCGAAGCCGCCGCCCATCTCCCCCGCCCCGCCAGCCACTGCCCCCGCCGGACCCGCCCCCGACGAGCCGCTGGAAGAAATCGAAACCGAGGATGACACGATTGAAGAAGAGTGATGCAAGAAGACATAAGTTTTCCTAGAGTGTTCTCTGCACATGAAACCTATTGACCAAATCCTGATTAAACTGGCTGACCTGATCCAGCAGGGGCGGTTTGTAGAGTTGGAGACCGAGTGGCTGGAGCTCAAGCCGGTGCCGGTGGACGGTGGTGAATGGAAGGAACGGCACAAGAGTGTGAACGCCTTTCTCAACACGCGGGGCGGCATCCTCATCCTCGGTGTGAAGGAGGAGGGAACGGGGCCTGCGCGGCGCTATGTGCTCAGCGGATGGAAAGAACATGCTGAGCCGAATTTGAAGGAATTCCCGCGCCTGTTCACGGATCGGAAGGGTGTGAAGCAGGATCTCAACGACTGCTTTCCCCCGATGGAGTTACGCACGGTGCTGGGGGAGCGTATCGCCATCGTGTTTGTCGATGAGATGGCGGCGGACCGGAAGTTCGTTTTCCTCAACGGCACGGCCTACCGGCGCATCCTGACAGGCGACCACAAGATCACGGACCGGGAGGTGGAGGCGCAGGAGGAGTTCAAGGAAGAAGCGGCGCACGCCAAGGAACTGCAACCCGTGCCCGACATGTCGGAAGCGGACTTGGACCTGACGAAGTTGAACCAGTTCATCTTCCACCTGAATCAGCCAAAGCCCGTGGAGACGCTCAAGCCGGATTTGGCGGCGGCGAGGGCATTCCTGGAGCGCCGGTGTTTCCTCAAGGACGGCGGAGTGACGATATTGGGAGCGTTGGTCTGCGGAAACCATCCGGGAGACCGGCTTGGCTTTCGCAGCCATGTGCATGGTTATGTGGACCTGCCGCAGCGGATCGCGCAGGATAAACAGGACTATGTGGACAACGTGTTGCAGCTCATGGATGC
>CAMATV010000130.1 GCA_945861235.1 Opitutus sp. GAS368 | reverse complement strand
AGCCTCGCCGAGACCGTTCTTCACGCGCGCGAGCACGGCGGTATCGACGTCGCAAAGCGCGACCAGGCGGACGCCGGCGATGCGGCGTAACGACGAGAGGTGGGAACCGCCGCGGCCGTTGAGCCCGACGACGGCGACGCGGATGTCGGAGTTGGCTCCGGCGACTTGGGCCCAGGAGCGCGCCGAAAAAGCGGTGGTGGCGCCGACGATCGCGGTGTTGCGGAGAAAGGCGCGGCGAGTGAGGTGATTAATGAAGAGGGGCATGACGGGGAGGGGTAGTGAGGGTTGGGGAGCGGGGCGGACTGCAGTCCGCCGCGGCGCTTCGGGCATGATGGAGGCATTCGAACCTAGGGCGGACTGCCCTCCGCCCTCCGCTCATTTTCCGGCAGCGTAGTCTTTGAAGCGGTCGGCGATTTTGGCGGTTTTTTCGTCACCGTTATGGAAATAGAAACGCCACTTGAAGGTCACGCTGCCGCCGGCGGGGATGGTGAGATTGCCAGCCTTGGGGTTGGCTTTGTGCGCGGGCTCGAAGTCGTGCTTGCCCCAGGGATTCGCGGCGAAGAGCGCGTAGTCGCGCACGTGCCACCATGTCGGGTGTTGGGGATTTGTCGGGTGGTCGAACATCGCGACGCCGTAAACTTTGCCGTCCTTCGGCGCATAGTAATCGACCCACTGGGATCTTTTTCCCCAAGTCGCGCCGTTCGTCGCGCCCGAGTCGTTGATGATCGTGCCTTTGCCTTCGTGCTGGGCTTTTCCCGAGCGGTGCGGGGGCGTCATCCAGAGCGGCAGGCGAATCGCCATGGAGCCTTCCTTGGTGTCGCCGAAGACCGCGGCCTTGTCGGCGGGGGCCTTGAGCGTGACCTCGTAGTCGAGGATGCGGGCGTCGGCGGTGGCGCGGAGGCGAATCGTGGTTTCGTCGGTCAGATGGAGGGCATTGTCGGCGCCGACCCATTTGTTGCGGGCCTTGATGATGCCCACGCCGCCGACGACCGACTGCTCGACACCTTCGCTGAGAATGCGGCCCTGCTTGGGACCGTTGGACTCGGCCCAGAAATCGAGGCCGTTGACGTCGCCGTGCGTGAACCAGAGCCCGCGGTGGTGCGGGTGATCCTTCACCTCGCCGGGCACGTCGGCCTTCATGGGATAATTTCGGGTCAATTGCGTGCCGTCGGCTCCGATGACCGGGTGGAAGTAGGGCTTTTGCGCACCCTTGAAAATATATTCGGTGAACAACTGGCCGCCGATTTCGACGCGCACGCGGTCGTCAGCGCGGGTGAGTTTGACTTCGGTGGCAGCGGCCGCGACCAGCGAGGAAACGAGCGGCGCAAATAAAGCGGCCGCGAGGAGGGGAAGCAGGGGAAGTTTCACGTCCGGTATGACGTAACGATCCGCGAAAGGGTTCAACCGTAAATCAAGCGGAGAAATACCTTCCGCCTCGAATCAGAGCAGCGGCTTTCCAGCCCGAGGAGTTTCTTCGAGTCATTTTATTTCCAGCTCAAGACGAGGCGCGTGAAGTAGGTCGTGTCGAGGCGGCTCACACCCTTGCCCGGCTGGCTGTTGTAGTCGGTGGCCACACCGAGACGGAGCTTCCATTGGGAACTCAGCAGCGGTAACTCCAGCGAGCTCTCGTGGGTCAAAACGAAGTTCGCAAAATCCTCAAAGGTCGGGACGTAGGAAAGGCGGTTAACCCACACCGAGTTGTCCAACTGGAGGCGGTGGGAGAAACCGAAGTCCAAACCAGCGCTTTTCACGTCGACCGTGATCGGATTCTGGTAGCCGGCATAACGAAACGAGAAACCCGCGCGGCCCGTGAGGGTTTGTTTTGGCTTCTTGATCATATCGTAGCCGAGACCCGCCGCGGCGACGTCGTAGAGTTCGATGTCCTTCACGCGGTCGAAGCCACCTTCATTGCGCACATACCAAGATTTCGCACCCGAAAAATTGTTCGCGTAGTCGATACCGGCCTTGAACTGGTCGGCGGACTTCACGCCGTCGGACACCTGGCGGTCATAGGCGGTGTAAAACTGCAACGTGTCCTGCGCCCCGGCGAGCGTCGCGCGGAACGAGAAACCCGTGGCGAGTTGCTCTTTGTTGCCGGTCTTGCCCGCGAGGTCGACCGCCGCCTGGTAAGCCCAGCCGCGCTCAAGTGCCGTGACGGCCGGGTCCTTGCCACCGGCCGCCCAACTGGCCGCGATTTTAACCACCGTGGTGGCGATGACGCCATCGGCGCCCGCAATTTGCACGGTGCCCGCGTTGCTCGAAATTTTTCCATCGATGCGCGTGCCGCTCGCGAGGCGCACCGCCACGGGAGCATCGGTCGTGATCGCCGTCACTTCGCTCTGCTTGATAGTGATCGTGCCGGCGTAGTCCGTGGAGACCACCACCGAACCGCCCTCAATCTTGGAAATTTTGCCGACAATCCGCGCACCACTCTTCGTCTCAACCACGTCAGCCGACAGATTCGCCGCGCCAAAAACGGCGACGAGGAGGGCGAGGGAAGTCCGGAGGCATTGGATTTTGTTCATCAGCGCGAGTGTGACGGATCATGTCGGTAATCGTGACCTCACCCCTGTCAATTGCCTGATCGGTTGACCGAAGGTGTCGAAGATCGGGTGATCGCGCGCGGTCAGGTGGGTCTTGATCCCACCGAAACCCCTGCTCGACAGCCGTGCGCCCTGGGCTTTGCCTCGCCCCGACCCGCTCAGCACCGCTTCTCCGCACCATTAACCATGTCCGCCCACGTCTCTCGTCCCGCCCTCATCGTCGCCGATCGCTGGCGCGACTATCAACTCCTCGAATGCGGCGACGGCATGAAACAGGAGCGTTGGGGCGCTTACACGCTCGTCCGCCCCGACCCGCAGATTATCTGGCCCCGCCATCAAAAAGCCGCCGGCACCCGTTGGGAAAACTGGGACGGCTTTTATCACCGGAGCGAACAAGGCGGCGGCAAATGGGAGTTCCGCCAAGCCATCGCAGACCATTGGAAGCTGGCGTACGAACCGCTCGGCCTGACCTTCAAGATTCATCCCACCTCCTTCAAGCACACCGGCCTCTTCCCTGAACAAGCCGTCAACTGGGAGTGGTTTTCCGCCAAAATCAAAGCAGCCCGCGCCGCCGGCCGCGAAGTCAACGTCCTCAACCTCTTCGGCTACACCGGCGCCGCCACCGTCGCCGCCGCGAAAGCCGGCGCGAGCGTTACCCACATCGACGCCGCCGAGGGCATGGTTAAATGGTGCAAGGAAAACGCCGTCCTCAGCGGCCTCGCCGACTCCCCGATCCGCTACATCGCCGACGACTGTCTGAAGTTCGTCCGCCGCGAGCAGAAACGCGGAAAATTCTACGACGCGATTATTATGGACCCGCCCACCTACGGCCGCGGCGCGACGGGCGAGATGTGGAAACTCGAGGAACATCTCTGGCCGCTCCTCACCGAGTGCCGCGCGATCCTCACTCCCCAGCCGCTCTTCTTTTTGATCAACGCCTACACCGCGCGACTCTCGCCGACGGTCGTGGCGAACCTCCTCGCCGAACTCCTCCACGGCCGCGGCGGGAGCATCACCGCCGGCGAAGTCGGCCTGCCGATCAAGCAGGACGGCAAAATTCTCCCGTGCGGTATCTACGGCCGCTGGGAAAGCTGACACCGCTCACCGATACTCCGCCAGCTCGACGATCACGCCGTCCGGATCGAGGAAGTAACACAGCGTCTTCTCGCCCGCAGAGAATTTCACCACGCCCTGCGGCACCTTCACCGGCGCGGAAAACAGCGTCACCCCCGCCGCGCGCAACCGCGCCGCCATCCCCGCGATGTCGGCCACCCGAAGCGCGAAATGCCGCAGCCCGAGCGTGTTCGCCCGCGCATTCTCCGGCAGCGCGACACCCGCCGGCGTCACGTATTGCAACAACTCGATGCGCACGCCGCCGCCCGGGAGTTCCACAAACGCCACGAGCCCCTTCACGCCCCTGAGCCCGATGATCGCCTCGATCCACTCGCCCTCCATCAGCACGTCGTGCGTCTTCTGAAATCCCAGCACCTCCGTGTAGAACTTCACCGACCGCGCTAGGTCGGCCGTCACGATGTTGAGATGATCTATCCCGAGAATCATGCCCGCACCCTACGGTGCGCATCCGTCGCCGAGCAACGCCCGTTTCTGCCTCCTCCCCGCGCAATCCCTTTGTCACGTATTACGTGACAAACTCCCGCGCCTCCCGCGCCACCCGCGCACGCCCTTTGTCACGTAATACGTGACAAACTCCCGCGCCTCCCGCGCCTCCCGCGCACGCCCGCGCCACCGCACGCGCCACCGCACGCGCCACCGCGCGCGCTCTCTCTGCATTTTCAGCCTTTCAGCCTTTCTGTCTTTCCGCCTTTCTCTCCGTCCATGCCCACGCTCGCCGAATCCTACTCCGCCAAGGCCAACGAACTCCTCGCCCGCGCTTGGACCGTCACTACGCCGATCATCGCCCAACTCGCCCCCCTCCTCGGCGCCTCCGTCGCCCGCGGCGAAGTCATCCACACGTTCGGCTCCGGCCACAGCGAGATCATCGCCCGCGAAATCGTCGGCCGTGCCGGCGGCCTCGTCTGCATCAGCTCCATCAACGACCCCACCGCCGGCTTCATCGAAAACCTCGTCGGCTACGGCACCCAACTCGTCGAACGCTACGACCGCCAATACGAACTCCGCGCCGGCGAGGTCGTCATCGTCATTTCCAACTCCGGTAAAAATGCCTCACCCATCGAGGTCGCCCTCCACGCCAAGAAAAAAGGCTGCGTGGTCATCGGCCTCTGCTCGCTCGCGATGTCCACCACCGCGAAGACCGTTCACCCCGGTGGACAAAATCTCCACGCCATCTGCGACTACACGCTCGATAACGGCGGCGTCCCCGGCGACACGATCATGCAACTGACCCCCGAGATCGCGACCGGCCCCACCAGCACGTTCATCGGCGGATCAATTTTGAACTGGCTCATGCTCGGAACAATGGAATGGCTCAAAGCGAACCACCACGCCATCCCCGTCCTCCGCAGCCAAAACATCCCCGGCGCCATCGCCCACAACCGCGCCGTCGGAGCGAATTACAAACACCGCCTGAGCAAGCAGCTCGCGTGAGCGGTCGATTTTTGAAACGCGGGGGACGCGGAGCGCGCGGAGCAATCCTCGGTTACTCGGTTTTCTCTCAGCCTCGCCGCAGCTTCCGCGCTCTCCGTTTTTCGAAAAAATCCCCATGACCTACAAAATCGGCGTCGATGGCGGCGGCACCAAAACCGAATGCGTCCTCGTCGATGCCGCCGGCGTCATCGTCGCGCGCCACCTCGCCCCGGGCTGCAATCCCAACATCGTCGGCCCCGAACAAGCCCGCCTCATCCTCACCGACGCCCTCGGCGCACTGACCTCAGCTCTCGGCGCTCAGCTCTCAACGCTCAGCTCGTCGCCGATTGTGGCGACTCAGCTCTTCATGTCTGGCCTCCCCGGCTTCTGGTCGGAGGTCGCGGCGTCACTCAAAGATTTCGGCCACGTCACCGCCGCGCTCGACTCGCTGCCGATCCTCGAACTCGCGACCCACGGCGCACCCGGTCTCGTGATCCACGCCGGCACCGGCTCGTTCGTCGCGGCCCGCGCACCCGACGGCACGATCCACTACGCGGGCGGCACCGGCTGGCGTTTCGGTGATCCTGGCAGCGGCTATGAACTCGGACGCCGCGCCATCTCGCGCGCCCTCCTCGAACTCCAAGGCTGGCTCCCCGCCTCGCGCCTCGGCCCGACCGTGCGCGACCACACGCAACTCGGTGACGCCGCCGACGCCCGCGCCATCACGCGTTTCTATTATTCCCACGTCGAACCCAACCGCATCATCGCCGCCCTCGCCCCCGCCGTCCTGCGCCTCGCAGCCGAGGGCGACCACACCGCGCACCAAGTCCTCATCGAATCCGCCGGAGAACTGCTCGACCTCGCGACCCGGGTCGCCACGAAACTCTTCCCCGACACCCCGCTCCACACGATTCCCACCGGCCTCAGCGGCGCGCTCTTGATTCATTCCGCCGTCGCCGCCGCCCTCGCCCCGCGCACGCGCCTCCCGCTCACACCCATCACCGCATCTCCGATCGAAGGCGTGCGCCGGCTACTCCTGCGCTCCTGATTCTCCCACAGAGCGGCGATTTCTACCCGCCGTATTTCTACCCGCGCCATCCACGAAATCTGCGGTCAAAAAACGCCCCCTCCCTTCGCTCATGTCTTCTGCCCTTCGTCTGCTGGCCGCGTCGGCCGTTTCTATCCTCGCGGTTGTGCCAATCACCGCTGCCACGCTCGCGAAACAAATTCCCGGCCAATCCTATTTCGGCACCGAGCGTTACGTTGACGACATCACCGGCGATCGCCCCATCGTCCTGACTTCGCCCCACGGCGGTCGCCTGAAAACCGACCCACTTCGGGACCGCGCCGACGCCGTCGCCACCCTAGACGCCGTCACCGAGGAGCTCGCCCGCACCGGCCACCGCGTGCACCTCATCGCGAGCCAACGCTCTCGTATAATCCAATAGGATACTGTTCCCGATCGCCCCATGCTCGTCCGTTTCACAAAAAATACGCCGTCCGCCCCTGCGGATACCCTCTTCTGCGAGCGGCCCGACGGCTCGAAGACGCAAGGCGCGATCCCCCGCCAAGGCATCCTCCCACACGACGCGTTTCATTTCGTCGTTGAGACTACGCTCGGTTGGCGCGACGCGTTTTTCGGGCAAATCGCGGCCGGCGCCTCGCACGACTCGCTGCGCTCTTTGCGACCCGGCGAAAAACTTTTACTCCCAAAAAATAGCCAAGTCCTCGCAGCCGCCGCGCTCGTCGAATGCCTCGAAGCCACCCAGTGGGCCGGTGCCCCCGACCCCGCGGTGTTCGCCAAAACCCTGGCCGCCGCCTGCCGCCGCCGCCGAGTTCCGCCACCCGACATCAGCGCCGAGGATCTTGCCCGGGTCCGTCTCGCCCTCCGTGAATTCGGCGCCGCCTGGCGCCCGCTCACTCCCGGCCAATCCTTGGAGCGCACATTTTGATGTTGCGAGCGCAGGGCGGCCGCTCGTCGGCCAGCCCCTCGACGCGCATCTCCCGGTCGTCCTCTTCCACACCGATCACGCACCCGATCGAAGACGGCGGAGGATGCCGGAGGCGGGTGGCGTCTTCAGGAAATGGCGTGGTCGCGGCCCTCTGCTCACGGCAGGAGCGTCGACGCGTAGCTCGCCAACGCTCGCGCAGCGCCCCGCGCAGAGGCGTTCAGCTTCTCCGCCGGAGCGGAGATTACCAGCAAGCCCAAGCGACCGCCGAAGTTCGCCTCCCCTTTTTGCGGTTTCTGTGCCTCTGTGCGGCTTCCGCCATGTCCGCCGTCACCCTTGATCCTTCTCCAGCCGCTCCCGCCTACCTTGTGGAATCCGCCTGGCAGGCCCGCGCCGCCGCGCACGATGCTCGCGTGCGCGTCTGGACCGATGCCCAGCAGGCCCGTGCGTCTCGCGGTGAAAAACACCCCGTCTTCGATTTTCTCTTCAGCTACTACTCCTTCCGCCCCGCGTGGCTCCGCCGTTGGCATCCCGGCCCGGACATCGCGCTCACCGGCGAAACCGCCCGCGCCTACCTGCGCTGGTCCGAGTATCGAGAGATCGCCAGTGGCTCGGACGTCCCGCCCGTGAATTCTCCCGCCAGCCAGATCAACGCGCCCGCTGCTCTTGCCACCCCGTCCGAACGTGGCACGGGCGTCCCGCCCGTGATTTACGGAACCCCCGCCGTCGCCCTCGCCCCGCTCCCGTCCTCCCGCCGCCCCTACGTCATTTGGCTGCGTGCACTCCTCCTCGCCACACAGTCCCGCCCGGCCTTCTTCGGCTGTTACGGCCTCCACGAATGGGCGATGGTTTACCGCCAGACGCCCGACGAAGTCCGCCACAACGCGCACCCGCTCCGCTTTGCGCCGGACCCACTCGCGCGCATCGTCGAAGCCGCGCCGATCACCTGCTCGCATTTCGACGCGTTTCGTTTTTTCACGCCGCCCGCGCGTCCGCTCAACAAGCTCACGCCCGCCCGTGAAACCGTCCCCCAGTTCGAACAAAGCGGCTGTCTCCACGCCAACATGGACCTCTACAAATGGTCCTTCAAACTCGCCCCCTTCGCGCCCAGCGAGCTGATCGCCGATTGCTTTGCCCTCGCCCGGGATATCCGCGAAGTGGATATGCGAGCCAGCCCCTACGATCTGCGCGCCCTCGGCTTCGACCCGATCACGATCGA
>CAMATV010000129.1 GCA_945861235.1 Opitutus sp. GAS368 | reverse complement strand
TGGTTTGAAGCGCAGTTTCATTGGTCCGCCCAACCGCTGCTCGCCCTCGCCACCATCGTGTTTTCCGTCCGCCTCCTCGGCGAACGCACCCCGGAAAATCGCGTCGAGTCCCTCAGCTCGACCATCTTCGGTCTCGTTTACGTGGCGCTCCTGCTCGAATACATGACGCGCATTATCACGCCTCTGCCCGGCGACGTCCTTACACCCGACGGCCGCCTGCTCATCGCGCTCTGGGTCATCGTCGTCGCAAAATTCTGCGACATGGGGGCCTTGCTCTCCGGCCTCGCCTTCGGTCGCCACAAGATGTCGCCGCTCATTTCGCCAAAGAAAACCTGGGAGGGTGCCGCTGGCGGTATCCTGTTTTCCATGGCAACTGGCGCCATCTTCGCCCACTTCGCGCGTCACCAATTCCCCCCGCACATGACGCCGCTCATCGCCGCACTCTGCGCCGCCCCCATCGCCGCCCTCGGCATCGTCGCCGATCTCGTCGAGTCCGTCATTAAACGCCGCGCCGACCGCAAAGACTCCGGTGGCACCATTCCCGGCATCGGCGGGATGTTCGACCTGAGCGACAGCCTCCTCCTCGCCGCCCCGGTCGGCTACTTCCTCTTCCGGTTGCCCTGACCACAGTCTGTTCTCAACCACCGATGAACACGGATAAACACGGATACCGCATTAAACGCCTGACCTCCCCACGCTCCGGCCCCGTGTCCGCCGCGCCCGGCATCCGTGTCCATCCGTGTCCATCCGTGGTTAAAATTTCTGCGTTTGTCTAAACGCTCCGCACCTTCGCCTTCCTCCGTGGTTACTTCCGCCGCTCCCTCCCCCCGCAAACGCGTCGTCCTCCTCGGCGCCACCGGCTCCATCGGCGAGAATACCCTCCGCGTCCTCGCCGCCCACCGTGACAAACTCGAACTCGTTGGCATCGCCGCCCACTCCAAATGGGAGAAACTCGCGGCCATCGCTCGCCAGTTCGATGTTCGCCACGTCGGCCTCTTCGACGATGCCGCTTACTCCGCCGCCCGCGCCAATCTCGCCGCATTCCCCGCCGGCACCCACCTCGTCGGCGGGCTCTCCGGCCTCGTTGAACTCGCCCAACTCCCCGCCGCCGACACCGTCCTCGTCGCCGTCGTCGGCACCACCGGCCTCGCACCCGCCCTCGCCGCCCTCGCCGCCGGCAAAGACCTCGCCCTCGCCTCCAAAGAGATCCTCGTTCTCGCCGGTAAATTCGTCGTGGCCGCCGCCAAAAAATCCGGCGCAAAAATTCTCCCCGTCGACAGCGAACACAACGCCGTCTTCCAGTGCCTCGAGGGCCACCCGCACACCGGCGTGCGTCGCATCATCCTCACCGCCAGCGGCGGCGCATTCCGCGACTGGCCCGCCGCACGCCTCGCCCACGTTACTCCCGCCGACGCCCTCCACCACCCCAACTGGTCGATGGGCCCGAAAATCACGGTCGACTCCGCCACGCTCGCCAACAAAGGCCTCGAGCTCATCGAAGCCCAATGCCTCTTCGGGCTGCGCCCCGAGCAATGCACCGCGGTACTCCACCCCCAGAGCATCGTTCACGCCTTCGTCGAATTCACCGACGGCGCCATGCTCGCCCAACTGTGCCCACCGTCGATGACGTTTCCGATCCAGCACGCCTTGCTCCACCCCGTGCGTGCCCCCGGCGTCGACTCCGCCCTCGATTTCACGAAGCTACTCTCCCTCGAATTTCGCCCCATTGACGAAAGCCGCTTCCCGCTCCTCCGCCTCGCCCGCGAGACCATGGCCGCCGCCGGAGTCGCTCCCGCGATCTTCAACGCCGCCAACGAGGTCGCCGTCGCCGCCTTCCTCGCCAGTGAAATTCCCTTCCTTGCGATTCCCCGCGTCGTTGAACACGTTCTTGCGACCATTCCTAATTTTGAACCCGCCGATCTTCCTTCCGTCCTCGTTGCCGACACCGAATCTCGCCGCCTCGCGCGCTTGAAAATCTTGGATCCGCAACCCTAATTTCCCGCCCCTCCTGTTCCGCATGGATTTCCTCGCTCCGCTCCTCTCCAACGTCTGGTCCGCGTTTCTCGTCGTCCTCTTTTTCGGCGGCTCGATCTTCGTCCACGAACTCGGCCATTTCCTCGCCGCCCGCAAACGCGGCGCCAAGGTCGAGCGTTTCTCCATCGGTTTCGGCCCCGCCATCTGGTCTCGCCGCGGGAAAGACGGCGTCGAATACCGGCTCTCCTGGATCCCCCTCGGCGGCTACGTCCTCCTCCCGCAACTCGCCGACCTCGGCCCCGTCGAGGGCGAAAGCACCACCGACGTCACCACCCTCCCACCCATCGACTACACGTCGAAGATGCTGATCCTCGTCGCCGGCGCCTCGTTCAATATCCTCTTCGCCTTCGCCCTCGCTTGTATCGTCTGGCTCGTCGGCGAACCCACCTTCTCCGAGCTCAACACCACCCGCATCGGCACCGTCAACGCCGTCATTAAGCTCGCCGACGGAACGACGGTCCCCAATCCCGCCGCCGATGCCGGTCTCCAAGCCGGCGACAACGTCACATCGATCGACGGCCACCGCGTCGCCAATTTCGAAGATATCCTCAATGGGGTCCTCCTCGGCAAAGGCCGCGCCAGTGACGACCGCCGCAAGGCCATCTTCGTCATCGAGCGCGCCGGTAAATCGATGGAGATCGTCGTCTACCCACGCCTCCTCGGTGACGATAAGATCCGCATCTCCGGCGTCGAACCCGCCGAGGACCTCACCGCCGAATCACTCCTGCCCGATTGGCCCGCCGCCCTCGCCGGTATCAAACCGGGCGACCGCGTCATCGCCGTCGACGGCAAACCCGTCTTCCAACGCGTCGCCATCAGCGAACATCTTGCGAAGAACGCCTCCCGCCCCAGCGAATTTCTACTCCAACGCGGCCAGGAACAGATCACCCTCCGTATCCAGCCACGTCTCGATACCGACGAACGCACCGGGAAATCCGTTCCGCGCATCGGCCTTCGCTACCGCGACAATATCGTCATTCTCCACCCGACCCCTTGGGCCCAAGTCTCCAACGACGTCGTCTCCACCTTCCGGACACTCGGCGCCCTCCTCAGCCCCAGCTCTGATATCGGACCGTCGAAACTCAGCGGCCCCATCGGCATTGCCCGCGCCCTCCACCAACAGGCCCAATGGGATATCCGTCGCGCGCTCTGGTTCGTCATCCTCGTCAACGTCAACCTCGCCATTTTCAATCTGCTCCCCATTCCCGTCCTCGACGGCGGCCAAATTCTCTTCGCCACCATCGGCCGCATTCGCCGGCGCGAACTCCCCGCCAACTTCATCATGGCAACGCAGAGCGCATTCTTCGTCATTTTGATGTCACTGATCGTCTACGTGAGCTTCTTCGACGTGAAGCGCTGGGCCCGCGACTCAAGAGCCGAGCGCCCCGCACCCGCCGCCACCCCTCCCGCAACCGCTCCGTCAGCCCCCGTGCCGACCCCCGTCGGCAAATAGTCCGTCGGCCTCCGTAGGGGCGTCGCTCACCGACGCCCGTCCGCGCCCCGAACGCCAAACCAAGTTTGGTCTTCGCCATCAGGCCTTAGTCATTACTCATTTAGCCATTCGGCCTCCGACCGTCTCACCATGTCTTACTGCGCCTCCCGCTACCACACCGTCCGCCGTCCCACCCATCCCGTCAATGTCGGCGGCCTCGGCGTTGGCGGCAGCAACCCGATCCGTATCCAGTCGATGACGACCAGCGACACCCAGGACGTCGCCGCCACCGTCCAACAATCCATCGCCTTGGCCGAGGTCGGTTGCGAAATCGTCCGCATCACCGCACCCAACGTTGCCGCCGCCAAATGCCTGCGCGCCATCCGCTCCCAATTCTCCGCCGCCGGTTTCGCCCACATTCCCCTCGTCGCCGACATCCATTTCCTCCCGAGCGCCGCCATGGAAGCCGTCGAACACGTCGAAAAAATTCGCGTCAATCCCGGTAACTACGCCGACAAAAAGAAATTCGCGGTGCGCGAATACTCCGACGGTGACTACGACGCCGAGCTCGCCCGCCTCCACGAAACTTTTTCACCCTTGGTTCTCCGCTGCAAAACTCTCGGCCGCGCCATGCGCATCGGCACCAACCACGGCTCGCTGAGCGACCGGATCATGAACCGCTACGGCGACACCCCCCTCGGCATGGTGGAGAGCGCCCTCGAATTTCTGCGGATCGCCCGCGATCACCGCTATGACCAGATCATGCTCTCGATGAAGTCATCGAATCCGAAAGTCATGATCCAAGCCTACCGCCTCCTCGTCGAACGCATGACCCAAGAGGCCATGCACTACCCCCTCCATCTCGGCGTGACCGAAGCCGGTGACGGCGAAGACGGTCGGATCAAGAGCGCCATCGGCATCGGTTCCCTCCTCCTCGACGGTCTCGGCGATACCATCCGAGTGTCGCTCACCGAGGACAGCGTCTACGAAATCCCCGTGGCCCGTGCCATCGCGGATAAAGCGATGAGCCTCTGGTCGTCCACCGTCGTCGCGCCGGCCACCGACAGGATCGACCCGTATCATTTTAACAAACGCGCCACCACGACCCTCACGTTCTCGGAGACCTGCGTCGTCGGCCCGGAGCAACCGCCGCGGGTCATCGTCCGCGTCCCCTCCATCGCCGCCCTCTCCGCCGCCGCCCGCGACCTGGCGTCACCAAAATTCAAGGACACTCCGCCCGAAGGCCTGCTCGTCCCCATCGCCACCGCCGGCGATCTCGCCGCCTTCTGCGAAGTCGCCGCCACCACGCCCCTGCCTGTCAGTTTCCTCGCGCTCGAGCTCTCCCCTGCGCTCACGCCCGACCTCCTGCAGCCGCTCCTCGCGATGAGCCCGGGCCGCCTTCTCCTCGTCCGTCCTTTCACCGCCACCGAGGAATCCACGCTGCGCGCTTTCGCGGAAATCGTGCGTCAGCACGGCCACTTCCTTGCCTGCGAACTCACCCCCGCCGCCGCGCACGTCCTCGCCTCCACGCTCCGCGCGCTCGGCGACGACCGCCTTGTCGTTTCACTCGACGCCTCGGCTTGCCTCAGCTCCGCAGGAGCGCCGGCGGCTCAGCCTGCTCCGCTCGACTCCGCCCACGCCGTCGGACGTCATCGTGCCCTCGTCGAGGCTCTCCACCTCGCGGGCTCGCGTGCGCCTATCTGGATACGCACGACCGCCGCGACCGCCGTTCGCGGCGAAAATAGTTTCCTCTCAAAACTCCTCGAGGCCTCGTTCCTCAACGGCAGCCTCCTCTGCGACGGCGTCGGCGACTTCGTCAGCGTCGAAACCGAAGCCGACGTCACCCGCTCGCTCAAGCTCGCCTACAACGTCCTCCAAGGTGCCGGTGCCCGCATTTCGAAAACCGAATTCGTCGCGTGTCCCAGCTGTGGTCGCACGCTCTTTGATCTCCAGACGACGACCCAGCGCATTCGCGCCCAGACCGGCCACCTCAAAGGCGTGAAGCTCGCCATCATGGGCTGCATCGTGAACGGCCCCGGGGAAATGGCCGACGCCGACTTCGGCTACGTCGGCGGCGCTCCCGGAAAAATCAACCTCTACGTCGGCAAGAACTGCGTCCAATACAACCTCCCCCAGGCCGAAGCCGACGCCCGTCTGATCGCCCTGATCAAGGAACACGGCAAATGGAGTGAGCCGGATCCAGCCCAGGCTTGAGCGCTTGGCTCGGAGTTTTCAGTGTAGGCGTATCCAGGAAAACCTGCCCCTGTGACCGTATTGTAACCGGACGTTCACCAGCAAATCCGCTCGCCAAGCCGCTTCCACCGCTGTGTAACGCCGCAAAAATTACGCGTCTTTTCGCCATTTTCCGGTCACCGCACTCAAGCGGAGCGTGGCAACGAAAAAATCAAGAAAGTTATGCCCAAACTGCCTGTGAATAAGTTGTCGGAAAGTTCGCCTTGAAATGCTTTTTGGGTTCATAGTTACTCCGCCTTCGTCCAATTCTATTTCGCCGTCCGGTTGCTCTTTCCCATGTCATTCGAACCCCATCCAGCATATCCTGCGGCACAAACACCGCTATCGCCTGGCCACCAATTGATTATGATTCTTCATTTTCAGCTATTTTTCACCCGGTGGTTGAGCCTGACTTTCGTTGCAGCGAGGAGACGTGGATGAGGCCCGTTCTGACGTGTCGAAAGACAGTTCGCGGCCCAGTGTGAATAAAACCACCTCCTCGCCTGCTACCATGCCTTCATTGTCCCTCTCTCCCAGCCTCTGGGAAACCGTAAAATGCGACTTTAAGTCGCTCTTTCCGGAAGATGTTTTCCAGATGTGGTTCGAACCCGTCGTGTGCCTCGAAACCACGGGCGATGCGATGACGCTTGGCGTGGCCAATGACTTCGCGGCGATTTGGATTCACGACAACTACCTCGATCTGATCACTCAGCGCCTCCGCCTGAACGCCGGTCGCATGGTGACCGTGACACTGCGCAAGACCGATTCCAACGCCCGGAATGGTCTTGGATCTGCCGGGTCGAATGGTCCCCGCTCGACCGATGCCGCAGCCCCCCGCAGCCGCCCCGCTCCCGCTCGTCGCACCACCCGATACGACGAACGCGGTCCCGTCGCCGGCACGCTCAATCCCCGCAACACCTTCGAAACCTTTGTCGTCGGGGCCAATAACCAGATGGCTCATGCCGCATCCCTCGCCGTCGCGCAGGCCCCCGCCCAAGCCTACAACCCCCTGTTCCTCTACGGTGACACCGGGCTCGGTAAGACCCACCTGATGCACGCCATCGGACACGCCATTCTCCGCGCCAACCCCGACGCGCGGGTCGCCTACCTTTCGACGGAAAAATTCACCAACGAATTCATCCAGGCGCTCCAGGAGAATTCCCTCACAAAATTCCGCCAGCGCTACCGGCACGTCGACGTCCTGCTGATCGACGACGTCCAATTTCTCGCCGGCAAAGAGCGGATCCAAGAAGAGTTCTTCCACACCTTCAACGATCTCTTTGAATCTGGAAAACAGATCATCCTCTCCAGCGACCGCCGCGCCAGCGAAATCCAAAAACTCGAGGCCCGCCTCGTATCTCGTTTTGAATGGGGCCTGCCCGCCGACATTCAAGCACCCGACCTCGAGACCCGTCAGGCCATTTTGCGCACCAAGGCAGCCACCCTGAAATGCAACCTTTCGGAAGCCGTCCTTAATTTCATTGCGCAGAATATCACGAAGAACATCCGCCGCCTCGAGGGCGCGTTGATTAAGGTCGCGAGCTACACGGCACTCACGAGCAAGCCGATGGACGTCGCCACGGCCGAACGCCTGCTGCACGACGTACTGATGGAGCAGGCCCAGACGATCCTGACCATCGAGACGATTCAGAAGCGTGTCGCCGACCATTTTCAAATTCGGCACAGCGACATGACCAGCAAACGCCGGCCCAACAACATCGCCATCCCCCGCCAAATCGCGATGTATCTCTCCCGCGTTCTCACCAAACATTCGCTCCAAGAAATCGGCGACACCTTCGGCGGTCGTGACCACGGCACCGTGATCCACGCCTGCAAGGCCGTAGACAATATGTGCGAGCAGGACGCCTCGACGCGCAGCAGCGTCGAGTTCCTCAAGACCCAGCTTTCGAAGTAAGCCTTACCCGTTGCAGAAAGAGCCAAGCCCGGAATCGTTCCGGGCTTTTTCGCAACTAGCTCTAGACTCCGGGCTCTCAGCGACTAGCCTCCAACCATGTCACTCACTCCCGAGCAAAAAGCTTCCGTCTCATTATGGGTCGCCGCCGGCGACAATCTTTCTGCGGTCCAAAAAAAAATCACTGAGCAATTCAAGTTCTCGATGACCTACCGCGATGTCCGCTTCCTCGTGGACGACCTCAACCTCGAACTCAAGGACCCCGCCCCCAAGGTTGACGCCAGCGACGTGAGCAAAACGCCGCCGCCCGTCGCCAAAGCGCCGGGGTCCTCCGCACAACCCGCGGGAATAGCCGATGCTGCGGCCGAGTCGCCTGCCGACGCGGAGGCCGAGCTGGCTGATGACGGCCTCGAAGACCTTCCTCCCGGCGCCAGCTCAGTGACCGTCGAAGTCGACAAAGTTACCCTCATCCCCGGCGCCCTCGCCGCCGGCACGGTAACCTTCAGTGACGGCGTGACCGGCAAATGGGTCATCGACCAGCAGTATCGCCCCGGTTTCACCGAGATCAGCCAACCCGGCTACCGCCCCACTCCGGCCGACTCCCAAGCCTTTATGCAGCAACTCAGCGCGCAGCTCCAGAAACGCGGCTTCTGAGCCGCTCCGA
>CAMATV010000128.1 GCA_945861235.1 Opitutus sp. GAS368 | reverse complement strand
AGCCGGCAGATCCGCATTTCTCACCGCGGCATCTGGGCGGGATGCCGCCACCGTTGTAGAGCCGCACCGGTGAGCGAACGCGCCGACGCTTCGATGCCCGCACGCGGACCGGCGTAAATCAGTTCACCACCCTCTCGCCCGCCACCGGGGCCGAGATCGATCAGCCAGTCCGCCAGATTGATCACGTCGAGATTGTGCTCGATCACGATCACCGTGTTGCCCTGATCCCGCAGCTTGAACAGCAGGTCCATCAGCTTCTGAATGTCCACCCAGTGGAGCCCCGTAGTCGGTTCATCGAGGATGTAGAGCGTCGCGCCTTGCTGGCGTTTGCTCAGTTCGAGCGAGAGCTTGATGCGCTGGGCCTCGCCGCCGGACAGCGTCGTCGCCGACTGGCCGAGCGTCAGATAGCCGAGGCCGACGGCGTCGAGCGTGGTGAGTTTGTCCATCACGCGCGGAATATTCCGAAACAGCGCGATGGCCTCGCGCACCGTCATATCGAGGACGTCGGCAATCGATTTTCCGTGGAACAAGACCTCCAGCGTTTCACGATTATAGCGCCGCCCACCGCAACTCGGGCACGGCGCGTAGGCGTCGGCCATGAACTGCATATCCAGTTTAATGGCACCATCGCCTTGACAGCGCTCGCAGCGCCCGCCCCGGACGTTGAAGGAAAACCGGCTGGCCTTGTAGCCACGAATCTTGGCGAGCGGCACTTGCGCATAGAGATCGCGCAACAGGGTGAGCAAATCGACGTAGCTCGCCGGATTGGAGCGCGGACTGCGGCCGATGGGCTCTTGGTCGACTTGCACCAGCTTTTCAAAAAAATCGAGATTCTCAATCTGGCGGTGTTTACCTGGGATGGTTTTCGCGCCGTTGAGTTTGCGTGCGGCGGCCGCGGCGAGGACGTCGTTGACCAGTGTGCTTTTGCCGGAACCGCTCACCCCAGTCACACACGTCAGCAGGCCAATCGGAAACTTCGCGTCGACGTCGCGGAGATTATTCGCACGCGCCTCGCGCACCGTCAGCCAAGCGCCGTCCGGCGCCTTCGACTTCGCGTCGCGCGTGACCGCGAGCCGGCGCGAGAGGTAAGGGCCAGTGCGCGACTGTTGGATCGACAACGCGGCGCAGGCGGCCGGCGTGCCTTGAAACAGCAGTTGCCCGCCCTCGACGCCAGCCTCGGGACCGAGCTCGATCACCTCGTCGGCGACGCGCATGGTCTCTTCGTCATGCTCGACCACGAGCACGGTATTACCGCGATCACGCAGCGCGACGAGCGTATCGAGGAGTTTTTGATTATCGTGCGGGTGCAGTCCGATGCTCGGCTCGTCGAGCACGTAAATCACGCCGATCAGGCCCATCCCGAGCTGTGTCGCGAGCCGGACACGCTGCGCTTCACCGCCGGACAGCGTGGCGTAGTCCCGGTCGAGCGTCAGGTAACCGAGCCCCGTCTCGAGCAGAAACGCGAGGCGTTGTCCGATGCCGGTGACGACGTCGCGCACGGCCTCGTTGGGCCCGTGGGCCGCGATGAGTTCGCGGGCGAACGCATCCGCTGCGATGATATCGAGCCCCATGAAATCCGGAAACGATTTACCGCCGCAACGCACGGCTCCGCTCCGCGCGTTGAGGCGCGAGCCGTGGCACTCGGGACACTCGCCCGCGATCATGAAGGTCGTGAGCCGCGCCTGGAAGCCCTCGCTGTCGGTGTGCCGCCAACTGTGCTCCAAATCCGCAATCACCCCGGGAAAGGTCTGGGCCTTCGCCTCGCGCATCCGGCGAAGTTTGATGGCAAACTGCCGCTCGCCGGCACCCCACAACAGCTCGTTCCGAATTTTTTCCGGCAGCTTCTTCCACGGTACATCTGCGTCGAACGGCAGCTGTTCGGCGAGCTGCTTGATCAATGAATTGTGTTTCATGATCAGATTTTTTCCGCCGATACGCCACGGCTTGATCGCGCCCTCGCGGACACTTTTGTCCGGATCGGCGATCACGAGCTCGGGCGCAAAGCGGAGTTTTCGGCCCAAACCGTCGCAGGTCGCACACGCGCCGTCGCGGTGGGAAAAGGAAAAATGCTTGGGCGTGAGTTTCGCAAAGACGTCGCCGCACACTTCGCAGGCGAGCGACTGGCTGAGGGAGAATTCCCGCCACGGAGCCTCGGCGTTTTTCTGCGCGAGCACCACGACGCGGTCCTGGCCTTCGCGGAAGGCGAGCTCGAGCGAATCCGCGAGCCGCGAGCGCTGGTCAGCGACCGCCACAAGCCGATCGACGACGAGCTCCAACGTGATCTCTTTCACCCCCGCGCCGGTCGCGAGGAGCTTGGGTTCGTCGAGATTTTTAATTTCGCCGTCGAGCCGGACGCGTTGAAAACCCCGCTGGCGCAGCCGCGGCAGTTCCTCGCGCAGCACGCTGGGCTTCGCTCGCAGAAGCGGGGCGAGCAACATGACGCGTTCACCGGCGCACTCCGTGAGGATGCGTTGGACATTGTCGTCGAGCGAGCGCTGCACGACGCGCCCATCGTCCCGCGGGCAGCGCTGTTCGCCCACGAGCGCCCACAACAGGCGCGCGTAGTCGGCCATTTCCGTGGCGGTGGCGATCGTGCTCCGCGGCCCGCCGACACCGGTGCGCTGCTCGATCGCGAGGACCGGCGAGAGGCCGTGAATGAAATCGACGTCGGGCCGCTTGAGCTGGTCGAGCACCTGACGCGCCTGGGCCGAGAGGCTCTCCATGTATTTGCGGTAGCCCTCCGCGTAAATCGTATCGAAGGCCAGCGACGATTTCCCCGAACCGCTCGGCCCCGTGATCACGACGAGTTTCCCGCGCGGAATGCGCAACTCGAGATTCTTCAAGTTGTGCTCGCGCGCGCCTTTGACGTGAATGTGAGTCGCGGCCTGCATGGATCGGTCGCGCACGCTTGCGGAAAAGTCTCAGGCGTCAAAGCGCGAATCACGTTTCGTCGTTCTACCGGCCGCCCCCGCCGCCACGGCTCGCATTAATATTCACTCTTGCCCCACGAGGGGCCGACCCGTTTCGTGCTCGGGCGATCACCCCGTGACGTCAGCAACCCTTCATTCCAACAAGCCGTCGCGTTTACCGCGAGATGGCATCCCTAGCACCAAACCTTATGAAAAAACTCATCACCGCTCTCGCCCTCACCCGCCTTGCGCGCGCGGCGCTCGTCCCTGCACTCGGTCTCGCGCTGCTCGCGCCCGCCACGCACGCGATCCAGATCAAGAATGGCGGCCTGACCGGCAGCTTCGACTCCACGATCTCATTCGGAGCCATCTACCGTCTCCAAGACCCCGCGAACACCAACTACGGCACGACGAATTTTTTCAATGGCGTCCCCGGGTTGCTCAACTCGGTGAACACGGACGACGGCAATCTCAATTACGGCAAGGGCTGGGCTTCACAGCTCCTGAAGGGCTCGCATGACTTGGAGCTCAAATACGGCAACTTCGGCGCCCTCGTCCGCGGCTACTGGTTCACCGACTTCAAGAGCGATGACACGCTGCGCACAAAACTTTCCGATCAGGCGAAAGACCGCGTGGTCCGCGGTGCCGAGTTCCTCGACATGTATGCGCGGGCGAAATTTACCGTCGGCACGGCCATGCCCGTCGAGTTCCGCATTGGGCGCCAAGTGCTCAGCCTCGGCGAAAGCACCTTCATCCCCAACGGCATCAATGTCGTCAATTCCGCCGATCTCTCCAAGCTCCGCACCCCCGGTGCCGAACTCAAAGAAGCCTTGTTGCCCGTCAACCTCGTGAAGGCCTCGATCGGCGTGGCGAAAAACGTCACCGTGGAACCGTTCTGGCTCCTTGAATTCCGCCGCAATGAACTCGAACCCGTCGGCACCTATTTCTCCACCAATGATTTTGCGACCCGGGGCGGCAGCAATGTCCTGCTCGGCTTCGGCACCCTCGCCGACAACGGGACGCTGGGCTCCATCCCGCGCAACCCCGATCGGGAAGGATCGAACTACAACCAATACGGCGTCGCCACGCGCGTGCTGGCGCCCGGCCTTAACAATACTGAGTTCGGCGTCTATTACGCGCGTTACAACAGCCGCTCGCCGCTGCTCAGTTCGCGCACACCTACCGCGCCGATCGACACCAACCTCACCGGTCCTCTGACGATAGCCTTCCTCCGCGGCGGCGTCCCCGCTGCGGCCGCACCCGCGCAAGCCGCCGCTATTTTCCAAATGCTCGTGAAGGCCACACTCGCACCCGCAACACTCACGCCCGTTGAGGCCGCCACCATTCAGTCTCCGGCCATCCAAGCCGCGGTCTCCGGTGCCCGCTCGATCGCGTTGCTCACCGCCGCCGCCACCGGCCGCTACTTCGCCGAATACCCGGAGGGCCTCAATCTCTACGGTCTCAGCTTCAACACCTCCCTAGGCAACAGTGGCATTTCTTGGCAGGGCGAACTCTCCCTGAAGAAGGACGTCCCGCTGCAAGTCGACGACGTCGAACTCCTCTTCGCGACGCTTTCTTCGCTGACGAACTCGACCGGCTCGGCGTTCGGCACGAGCAATCAAATCGGCAACTTTCTTGGCCAGCTCAACCGCGAGATCACCGGTTACCGCCGCCACAACGTCTGGACCGCCCAGAGCACAGTCACCAAGGTTTTCGGTCCCATGTTGGGCTCCCAGCAATTCACGTTGCTCGGTGAGGCCGGCGGCATTTGGGCCAACCTGCCCGGCAAGGACACGCTGCGCTACGAAGGTGCCGGCACGTTCACCAGTGGCAGTCCGACCGCCATGCTCGCCACCCCGTTTCCAACCATCCCGCCCACGCCCACCGACGCTTTTGCGGACAGTTTTTCAGGCGGCTACCAGATCCTCGGCCGGCTCGACTACAACAACATCTTCCCCAACGTGAACATGCAGCCCACGGTCGCCTTCACCCATGACGTCACCGGCAATACGCCCGCGCCCCTCAGCAATTACATCAAGGGTCGCAAGAGCGTGAATCTCTCGGTTGAATTCACCTATCGCAACGCGTGGGCAGTCGAACTCCGCTACGTGAATTTCTTCGGCGGCAGCCGCTTCAATCTTCTCAACGACCGCGACTATTTCGCGACGACGGTCAAATACTCGTTCTAACATGACGGCCGGCGGTCTCAGACCGTCGGCCCAGCGACTCCCGCGCCCCCTTCCGCTCGTTCCCGCCATGAAAAAAACACCCGCCTCTCAGTTCGTCCGTCGCTGGCTGTGTCCGGCCCTCTGCCTCGTGTCTGCTTTCCCGCTGCTGAGCGCTGCCGTTCCCGAAGGGACCGCCTCGCGTCTCGGCAAAGACCTTACACCGCTCGGAGCAGAGACGGCCGCCAACGCCGACGGCTCCATCCCGGCATGGAACGGGGGTATCCTCACCCCACCCGCCGGCTACAAGCCTGGCCAACACCACCCGGATCCCTTCGCCGCCGACCAACCGCTCTTCACCGTCACGGCGGCCAACTCGGCGCAACACAGCGCGAAGCTCACCCCCGGTGCACTCGCGATGCTCAAGGCTTATCCCCTTTACAAACTCGTCGTCTACCCCACGCGGCGCAGTGTCTCAAATCCCCAGCGGGTTTACGATGCCACGCGGAAGAACGCCACCACCGCCCAACTCACCACCGGCGGCAATGGTATCAGCGGCGCGGTCATCGGCGTCCCGTTTCCCATCCCGGCGAGCGGTCTCGAAGTGCTCTGGAATCACCTCACCCGCTTCCGCGGGTCCGCGGCCTCCCGGCAGATCGATCAAGCGGCCGTCGAGCGGGGCGGTGGCTACCAGCTCGTGAAGTTCGAGGATGAATTTATTTTCAACTACACGCTCCCGGACATGACCGCCGCCGAACTCGAAAAGGACAATACCTTGATCATGTTCAAACAAGCGGTCGTTGCACCCGCTCGCCTCGCCGGCACCATTCTCCTCGCGCAGGAGACCATGGACCAAATTAAAGAGCCCCGCCGCGCTTGGGTTTACAACGCCGGCCGCCGCCGCGTCACCCGCGCGCCGAACGTCGCCTACGACAATCCCGGCACCGCCGCCGACGGTCAGCGCACGAGCGACCAGTTCGACATGTTTAACGGTGCCCCCGACCGCTACGATTGGAAGTTGGTCGGCAAAAAAGAAATGCTCGTCCCCTACAATGCCTATAAACTTCACAGCAATACGGTGAAGAACTCGGACATCCTGAAGGCCGGACACATCAACCAAGACCTCGCCCGCTACGAACTGCACCGAGTCTGGGTGCTCGATGCCACCCTGAAGCCCGGCACATCGCACCTCTACGCCCGTCGCACGTTCTATATCGATGAAGACAGCTGGCAAATTCTGGCAGCCGACCACTACGACGCGCGCGGTCAACTCTGGCGCGTCTCCGAGGCCCACTGTATCAACTACTATGATGCCCAGACTTTTTGGAGCACCCTGGAAGTTCACGTCGATCTCCAAAACGGCCGTTACCTCGCGATCGGCTTGGATAACGAGAATGCGATGTATAACTTCGCTTTGAAGCGCACCCCCGCAGACTTCACCCCCGACTCCCTCCGTCGCGACGGTGTGCGTTGATTAAAATCGGGCCGGGCACAGCCCGGCCCTTTTTGTGCCCGATGCGTTCTCGGCCTCTTTTACTCGTCGCCGCCCTCGCCGTCGGCCAGCTCAGTGCCGCCGTCGCCAACCCGCGTGTGCTCCTGCTGGACGGCTCTGTCGTCGGGTCCGACATCGTCGCCGTGGGCGAACGCGGCGCCATTTTCCGCTCCGCCGATAACGCCCGAACGTGGCACGCCGCCGCGTCGTTGGCTACCGCGACACTGACCGGTGTCGCGTTCGCGACCGATGGCACTCGCGGCTGGGCCGTCGGCCACGATGCCCTCATTTTGACCACGACCGATGCCGGCCGGACGTGGCAGCAACAATGGCAGGGCGAAAACCTCGCCGACTCTTTCCTCGATATCCTCGCCCTCGACGCGCACCGCGCCATCGCGGTGGGTGCCTACGGTCTCAGCGTTACCACCACCGACGGAGGCAAAACATGGACGCGCCGAAAAATCAGCGACGACGATTATCATTTCAACCGCCTCAGTCGTGGCCCCACCGGCACGCTCTACCTCGCCGGCGAACACGGCACGTTGCTGCGCTCCACTGACGACGGTGCGACTTGGAAACGCATCCCCGCCGCCTACGAGGGCTCGTTCTACGGCATTCTCCCCCTCGATGAACGCACCCTCATCGCCCACGGTCTGCGCGGTCGTTCCTTCCGCTCGATTGATGATGGCGATACTTGGGTGCCCCTCGTGACCCCCGAACCCGTCCTGCTCGCCGCCTCAATCCAGCTCAGGAGCAACGTCGTCGTCCTCGCCGGACACGCCCGCGTGCTCTTGGTCAGCCGCGACTCTGGCAGGTCCCTGCAGACATGGGCGGCCCCGCTCACCACCGCCGTCGCCGAGCTCATCGCAGCTCCCGACGGCAGTATCGTCGCCTTGGGCGAAGCCGGGGCCACTCGGCTCGAGGCACCGCGATGAATGCCGCTGCCAGCCGAGGTGCGTGCTCCGCGATCCGGATAGATTAACCTCGCCGGTGCCTGCCATCCACCATGCTCGATAAATTCGCCGCTTGGATTTTCCGCCACCGCACAGCGCTCGTGATCGGGTTTGCCGCGCTGACTGCCGTGATGGCGGTATTCGCGAGCCAGTTGCGCGTCGATGCGAGTTTCAACAAGTCGCTCCCCCTCGAACATCCCTACATCCGGACGTTCACAAAATACCAAAGTGAATTTGGCGGCGCGAATCGCGTGCTCGTCGCGCTCATGGTCCGCACCGGCGATATTTTCACCGCCCCGTTTTTCACCGAGCTCAAGCGCGCCACGGACGAAGTCACCTTTTTACCCGCCGTCGACCGCACCCAAGTTCAGTCACTCTTCACGCCCAACGTCCGCTACATCGAAGTCGTCGAGGACGGTTACTCGGGAGGAAACGTCATCCCGGCCGACTTCACCCCGAGCCCGGCCAATTTCGCCCGGGTGCGTGAAAATATCCTGAAGTCCGGCAAGCTCGGCCAACTCGTCGCGAACGATTTTACCGGTGCGATCATCAGCGCGCAGCTCCTTGAAATCGATCCACGCACCGGCGAAAAAATCGACTACCTCCGCGTCGCCGCCGGCCTCGAGGCCCTTCGTCAACGCATCGAA
Organism: Opitutus sp. GAS368; assembly: GCA_945861235.1. GTDB lineage: Bacteria > Verrucomicrobiota > Verrucomicrobiia > Opitutales > Opitutaceae > GAS368. The sequence continues at coordinate 119 of CAMATV010000128.1, read as the reverse complement.
AAAGAGAGCGGCGGCACGATTGAAGTTCGCATCATCGGGTTCGCAAAAGTCATCGGCGACATCAGCGATGGAGCGCGCGGCGTCCTCCTGTTGTTCGGCGTTTCCATTCTAGTCACCGC